>JAFYZH010000020.1 GCA_017548765.1 Lachnospiraceae bacterium
AGGATGCGCCGGAAAACGGACAGCTGCACTGGGTGGCAGTGAAAAGCGAGGCGCAGGGTCACGGCTTGTCGAAGCCGCTGATCACACATGTTTTGAAGATATTGACCGAACTGGGTTACACACATGTGAAGATCCACACACAGACATTGACCTGGCTCGCATGTAAGGTTTACTATGACCTCGGATTTCGGCCGACGGCGGAGAGCCTAAAGGAGAACCGTTTCGGCTGGAAGATGGTGGATCTGTTTTTGGAGGGGATAAATATGCGATCCATGAATGAGAAGGATCCGGGATACCGGATCGAAAAGGCAACGGAGGCAGACCGGGAAGAACTCCTGGCTTTATATGATGTTCAGCATGGACGGGAATTCTGTCCGTGGGAAGAGGGTTATCCGGGCAATGAAACGATCGACTGGGATCTGGAGCAAAATGCGTTGTACGTCTTGAAGAAGGATGGACGCATCCGCGCTGCGATCTCGCTCGAGTTTGACGAGGATGTCGACGCCCTGCCTTGCTGGGATCCGCAGTTGGAGCCTGCAGGCTCGCTGGCACGCCTGGGCGTGCTGCCCGAGGACCAGCGTAAAGGTTATGGCCGGATCATGCTGCAGTTTGGTATGGAGGAACTGAAACGGCGCGGCTATCGCGGCATTCATTTTCTGGTCGTCCCCGCAAATAAGCCGGCAGTCACTTGCTACAGCGTGTTCGGCTTTAAGACGGTCGGCGAGTGTACCATGTTCGGCCACGATTTCCAGTGTTACGAGCGCGAACTGTAAGGAAGACTATTATTGGAGGGTCAGGGAAAATGAAAAATCAAGTCTTGGTATCGACGGGAGCGCTGATCGGGAAGCCGAATGGGAGAGATTACCGGCTTTTGAAGGACTTCGCCGGGCAGTTATCTTGCGACGGCTTTGAGTTTATGATGTACAGCGACTGGTATGAGAAGATCCCGGCTATCGTGGAGTTCCTGAATGCGAACGCAATCGCGACCCCGCTGTATCACTGCCAGAAGAGCATTGGCGAGGGGATCAGCAAGGGCGGCGCGGACTTTGATCAGGCGATCGTGAATTTCCGCATCAACGCGGAGATGGCGCGGGATATCGGAGCGAAGAAGATGGTCATGCATCTGTGGGACGGCTTTACGTCGGATGCTTTCTTCGAAAACAATATCAAGGCGTACGCGATCGTGCGGGAGATCGCCGATTCGTGCGGAGTCGAGTTGCTGATCGAGAATGTGGTCTGCAATCAAAAAGATCCGATGACGCATTGGTGTGAGCTGGCGAAACTCTATCCGGACATCAAGTTTATTTTTGACACGAAGATGGCGGCCTTTCACGGGCAGTTGGAGTTTCTTTACGATCCGGCCTACGATTGGCTCTGGAAAGAGGGGCACATCCGCCACTACCACGTGAACGATTACGCAGGCGGCATCATGGATTGGGCGAACTTGCGAACATTGCCCATTGGAGCAGGACACATCGATTTCGAGCGTTTCTTTGCGTTTGTTCGAAGCACCGGTTACGAAGAGCATTTTACGCTAGAGTCGACCGCGTTCAACAAAGAAGGCGTGGTGGATATCGACATGCTCAACCGCCAGGTGGAATATGTAAAGAAGAACCGTCCTTATTGAGAACGTAGTCAATAACAAAAAATATCAAGGGGGAAATATGACAGAGAGAATAGGGATCCTGTCCGATGTGCACGGGAATCTGCCTGCGCTTAAGACGGTGTTGGAGGATGCGAAGAGCCGCGGCATCGGACGATTTGTGGTCGCGGGCGATTATTGCCTGAGCGGGGCGTGGCCGGACGGCTGCATCTCCACACTGAAAGACCTCGAAAACGCATATATTATCCGGGGCAATGAGGAGCGCTACCTGGAGAACCTGATCGGTAAGGATCAAAGCACATGGACGGATGGTCAGATGCAGATCTCATACTGGAATTACCGTAATATCCGAAAGGAGAACCTGGACTATGTTCTGGGTCTTCCGCACACGATCGACTTTTCGTGTAACGGTGTGGACTTCCACGTAGCACATGGGTCGGATACGTTTCTGGGAGAATGTGAGTTCGGTAAGTTCGGACCCGCGCTACTGGCAAAAAAATACGGCGATGCAGGTGTGACGCCGGAGGTGCTCCGACACGATATCACAAGCCTTTTGGATGAAGATCCGAAAGTGCAGGAGAAATTAAAAAATCTCGATAAAGGTGTTTACATTTTCGGGCATTCCCATGTACAATGGAGTTATCAGTTGAAAGACAGTAACGTGTTATTGATAAATCCCGGTTCCTGCGGTTTACCGCTGGACTGTATCCGCGGCAGCATTCCGTACGACATTTTATCGGTCACGGACGCAGGAGAGGTCCGACTTGAGGAGATCCGTGTAACATTTGATAAGGACGCCTACGTGGACTGCCTGAAGCAAACGACGCAGTATGCGCATGCAAGGGTATGGACGGAAGTGATCGTTCGGGAACTTATGACCGCGCGTGAGCATTTGACCTTCTTTTTGCAGTTTGCGGATCAGTATGCGCGTGAGATCGGGGACACGAGACGACCGTTTAGCGTGGAAACATGGGAAGCGGCATACGATGCGTGGTTGAAACGAGGATAATGCAGGGGCTGCGATGGTGATTTTTCAGGATCGTGGCCACTGATCAAAATATCAAAAGATGAGGTGAGACCATGGAGAAAAGAAGATTCGAAAAACTGGGTATCGATGTATCATTATTGGGGTTCGGTTGTATGAGATTACCCGTTTCCGGAGACGGAAAGATCGACCGACCCATGGCACAGGCAATGCTGGATAAGGCGATCGCGGCCGGCGTCAATTATATCGACACGGCGTACCCTTATCACGGCGGCGAGAGCGAGCTGTTCGTCGGCGAGGCACTGAAGAAGTACCCGCGCGATTCGTTCTATCTGGCGACGAAACTGCCGGTTTGGTTCGTAAATACGGTGGAGGATGTCGACAAGTATTTTAATGAGCAGCTTGCGAAACTACAGGTAGACCATTTCGATTTCTACCTGATGCACGCGATGAACCGCGGAAGCTGGCGGAAGATGGTGGAGATTGGTTGCGTTAAGCGGCTTGAGGAACTAAAGGCAGAGGGAAAGATCCGCTTCTTAGGCTTCTCCTTCCACGACAGCTACGAAGCGTTTGAAGAGATCATCAACTACAGAGACTGGGACTTCTGCCAGATCCAGCTCAACTATATGGATATCGACGAGCAGGCCGGAATGAAGGGCTACAAACTCGCAGAGGAGAAGGGCGTTCCGCTCACCATCATGGAGCCGATCAAGGGTGGTTCCCTGGCGAAGTTCTCCGATGACATCATGGAAGTTTTCGAAGAAGTGCGCCCCGGAAAGAGCGCGGCCTCGTTTGCGCTTCGCTATGTGGCGACGCTTCCGAACATCCTGACCGTTCTCAGCGGCATGTCCACGATGGAACAGGTCGAGGATAACCTGGATACATTTACCGATTTCGTACCCATGGAGGAAAAGGAGTACGAGGCGATCGATACGATCAAAAAGATCATGAACAGCAGGATCCAGAACGGTTGCACCGGCTGCCGGTACTGCATGCCTTGCCCGTTTGGTGTGGATATTCCCGGTAATTTCAGTGTGTGGAACCGTTACCACATGTACCAGAACTATGATGTCGTTAAGTGGCAGTGGGAAGGTATGGAGCGTGACGGTAAGACCGCAAAGAGTTGTAAGGAATGCGGAAAATGCGAGAAGTCCTGTCCGCAGCTTTTGCGTATCCGCGAAGACCTTAAAAAGGCATTGGCTGACCTGACAAAGGCAGCCGAAGGCTAATGCATCAGGGGACGGTTCGGATCGACACATGGAAGTGAAAAATGTGTCGAATGGAACCGTCCCCGTTGTCATTTCTGTGGTATAATATGGGTGGGGGTATGACGATGAACGGCCGTAGGCCGGTTTAGGAGGATTTACATGGTCATAGCATATTATCAGATCCTTTTTGTGCTGTCGATTCTTCTGACATTGTTGTACATGATGACGTGGCATAAACACTTCGACGTACATGTTACACTGATCTTTACGATGGTTCCGATCGCTATCCTCGGAAACCTGATGACGGCGGGGGCTTCGAACCTCACGGAGGCGATCCTCGCGAATAAGATCACGTATTTCGGTGGCACGTTTTTGATGCTTATGATCACGCTTGCCATCTTGCAGCTTTGTGATTTTCGCGTGCCGAGGTGGCTTCGGTTTATCATGTTCGCGGCCAGTACATTGACCTATTTCGGGGCGCTGACGGTGGGACGTAATGAATGGTTCTACAAGTCCGTCGATTTCGCGAATGAAAACGGCGCGGGCTGGCTTACCGAGAAGCATTATGGACCCCTGCACGCATTCTTCGTCGGACTGGTGCTGGCGTATTTCGCCATCAGTTTCGCCGCCATGATCTACAGTGCGATCCGAAAGAAAAATGTGCCGAATAAGGTCATCCTTCTCATGTTTATCCCGGAGATGGTGGCCGTGGTCGCTTTCTACGGAGTCCGCACGGTCGTTACTCCGCAGGTGGAATTGCTTCCGGTCGCGTATGTGTTCGCGCAGATCATGTACCTGATCATCATTCATCAGGTCTGCCTTTACGATATCACGGATACGGGCATCGACACGATGGTGCAAAATGGTGATAAGGGCTTCGTTTCGTTTGACTTTAAGCGTCGTTATCTGGGTTGTAACGAGACTGCGCTCGACATCTTCCCCGAGCTTGCCGACGCGAAGGTGGATAAGGTCCTCCCGACGAACACGGTGGTGTCGGAGCAGGTGAACCGCTGGCTCGATACCTTTGAAAATGACAATACGCAGAATTCATTCCGCTATCACTACGGTGACAACAGCTACATGGTCACATTGACCCACCTGTATGATGGCAAGCGAAAGGGAGGTTATCAGTTCTTCCTTTCGGATGACACGAAGCGGCAGAAATATATCGAACTGATCAATGACTTCAATTTTCGTCTGAAAGAACAGGTCGCAGAGAAGACGCAGCACATCGTTGAGATGCATGAAAAACTCATCATGGGCATGGCGACCATGGTTGAAAGTCGTGATAATTCTACAGGAGGTCATATCCGTCGTACCAGTGAGGGTGTGCGCATTCTGACCGACGAGATCCGCAAGGACAACACCCTGAATATCTCCGAGGATTTCATTCGAAATGTCATCAAGGCTGCGCCCATGCATGACCTCGGTAAGATCGCGGTCGATGACGTCATCCTCCGTAAACCCGGCCGTTTTGAGCCGTGGGAGTTCGAGAAGATGAAGGCGCACGCAAAAGAAGGTGCACATATCGTCCATGCGATCCTGGAAGGTACGGACGATGTGGAGTTCCATGAGATCGCGGAAAATGTCGCGCATTACCACCACGAGCGCTGGGACGGCTCCGGCTATCCCGAAGGTCTGAAAGGCGAGGAGATCCCGCTCGAGGCGCGCATCATGGCGATCGCCGATGTGTACGATGCGCTGGTCAGCAAGCGCGTGTATAAGGACAGCATGCCGTTCGATAAGGCTGACTCCATCATCATGGAGGGCATGGGCACGCAGTTCGATCCGGCACTTAAGCGTTTCTATGAGGCAGCGCGTCCGCGTCTGGAAGCGTACTACAGCGAGCAGGAGGCGGTTCCCGACGGATCCGGCCTGAGCGGTGACAACAGCATGTGCAAGAAGCATTGAACGATTTGAATAAATGGAGTGGAATATGAAAACAGGAATCTTAGGATACGGAAGCATGGGGAAAATGCTTCTTCAGAAGTTTTATGAATCGGGCGTAGTTGCGAAGGAGGACCTGTACGTGGCAAACCGTACCGCGGCGAAGGTGCAGGAGGCGGCTGCGATCGCAAATGTCTGCACGAATGTCGAGGCAGCAAAAGCCTGCGACATCTTGTTTGTATGTGTGCGTCCTGCCGATATCAAGATCGTTTTGGATGAGATCAAAGACGATCTAAAGAATGACGCTTTCGTTGTGTCACTGAACGGCAGCGTGAAGTTTGAACACATGGAGCGTATCGTGAAGTGTAAGATGGCGAAGGTCATCCCGAGCGTGACCGCGGAGATCGGCCGCTCGCAGTCGTTGGTTTGCTACAACGAACTGGTGACGGAGCAGGATAAGGCGGAGCTCACGAAGCTTCTGGCGACCATCGGCGATGCAATCGAACTTCCGGAAAATGAGATGGGTATGGGCTCGGAACTGGCCAGCTGCATGCCCGGATTCATCGCGTCCATATTTGATGTCATTTGCCGATCGGCTAAGAAACACACGACGATTCCGGATGAGCAGATCGTGAAGATCGTCATGAACACCATGAGTGCGACAGGCGAGCTGATGCTGCAGAAGAATATGACGTTTGAGGATGTCGTGAACCGCGTGGCTACGCCGGGCGGCATTACGATGGAAGGCACGAAGGTCGTTTACGAGGGCTTCCCGGAGACGGCGGATCTGCTGTTTGAAAAAACCATGGCGAAGCGGCGAGCGACCGCGAAAAATGCCGAGGATCTTTTCAAATGAGAAAGAGGTAAAACGATGAGCTTGATGTATCATTACACTGACCGGGATTATGCGTTGGAGATCGAAGCGATCGGTGACGAGGAGTTCTGCGAGAATGAGTTTGGCGACAAACTCGAGAAGATCTTCAAGAGTTTTCGCAAGGAAAACGGTACCGATCCGGCCGAGATCTCGCTGCTCCTTACGGATACATTGAAGTGCTATGATTATGGTTTCCGAAGGATCGACAGTTCGTACCTGGAGCGGTTTGAAACGCTGAAAGAACTGATCCTGCCGGACTCGATCACCAAGATGGAGATCACGCCGAAGCTGGAGCAGATCCTGAAGGATAACAATACCCTGATCCGCGGTTCGTTGAACTCCTACGCGGAACAACTGGCGACGGATCTGGGCTTAAATTTCCGGCCTTCGGATTTCATATATGCAAAGTATTTTTTCCGGCCTGCGTTTGAGAACACGGTGCTGACCATGATCTTCGCACGCGATGGTAAGGTCGTGATCGAAGAGGACGTTTCGTCCCCGGGTTCCTCTGCGGGCAATACATTTGGCGGGAAGTTTTATAAGGAGTTGCCGAGCGGTTTTTGGAAGGAACAAACGGCCGAGGACGTTGCCGGCCTTTTCAATGACAGATTGAAGAAAGCGATCCTGGAGGACGGAAGACTTGCAGCCTTCATCGAAGAAGCCCAAAAACACAAGATATTTACAGGAAAGAATTAACATGAAGAAACCGAAAATGATCCTGTTTGACTATGGTCAGACGCTGATCGCGGAGGCTCCGTTTAACGGGATCCGCGGAACGGCGGCGGTTCTGGCGATGGCGAGTGAGAACCGGTTCGGCTACTCGGTCGAGGAGGTCCAGGCGGAAGCAGAAGCGATCAATCGTGAGATCCGCCGCTTCGACCCGGCCTATGCGAAAGAGAGGCGCATCGTCGAGATCCCGAACCACATGTTTACGCACTATCTGTACGAATCCATGGGGTTAAAGATCGACGCTACGGCGGAGGAGATCGACCGCGCGTTTTGGGATGCGGCATCACCGGGTCAGCCGACGGAAGGCATCGAAGACTTCCTGGCATTTTTGCGCGCACAGGGGATCCGCACCGGCGTCATCAGTAACATCAGTTACGCAGGCACGGTCGTGGAAGAGCGCATTCACAGGCTCCTTCCGGACAATGATTTTGAATTCATCATTGCGACGAGCGAGTACCTGTTTCGCAAGCCGAGCCCACGCATTTTCCGCCTCGCACTCTTAAAGGCGGGACTGGATGCGGAGGATGTCTGGTACGTCGGCGATAACTACAACTGCGATATCGTAGGCGCGCGGGAAGCAGGCATGTTCCCCGTATGGTATACGGCGCACGTGGACTACGAGCAGGAGGATCACGACGATGTGGTCCGCATCAAGGATTGGGCCGAACTGAAGGCTCTGTTGGGATAGGAAAGGGATAATGAGAAAACACTATATCGACAACCTGCGATGGATGGTGATCCTGCTTCTGATCCCGTACCACGCGGCCCAGGCGTGGAACACCTGGGGAGAGGCGAATTACCTCAACTTTGAGGGAAATAAGGTTCCGAGTAGTTTCATCACGTTTTTCTCGGCATTCATCATGCCGTTGCTGTTTTTGCTGGCGGGAGTGAGCACTCGATACGCGCTGAAGAAACGTACGTACGGTCAATATATCACGGAGCGAGTGAAGCGTCTGGTGGTTCCGTTGGCATTCGGTGTTCTCGTACTCGTGCCGCCCATGACGTATATTGCGGACCGTTATAACTGCGGGTATGAGGGTGGATTTTTCGAACACTATGGCGTCTTCTTTACGAAGTTTACCGACCTGACCGGCGGAGACGGAGGTTTTTCGTTCGGACAGTTCTGGTTTTTGTTGTACCTGTTTGTGATATCCCTCGTGGCGATCGGGATCATTGCCCTCGTGAAGAAGATACGATCGGGGGCGGAGGTGCACGTGCCGCTATGGCTCATCCTGTGCCTCGGACTGCCACTGCCGATCATCAATGACTGGCTGTCAGTAGGAGGCAAGAGTCTGGTCGAGTTTTTATATCTCTTCCTGATCGGCTACTATGTTTTCGCTTCGGAGGAGGCGCAGGAGAAGGTCGAGAAGTTCGGCGTGCTGTTCCTGCTGATCGGTGTGACGGCAGGAGTTGCCAGCACCTACATGTTCCTGTGGTCCGGGAAGGATTTTGGTCTGGCGAACCGGATCGCAAAGTTTGTCTCAGAATGGTTTATGATCCTGGGACTGATCGGTTTCGGAAAGAAACATCTGGATTTTCATGGCAAGGCGGCGACCTATCTGTCGAGTCGCTCATTTGCCTTTTACAGCCTGCATTTCACCTGCCTGGTGGTAATGCAGTATCTGCTGGCAGAACCGCTTAAGGACAGTATTGTGCTGTTGTACGCGGTCCCTGTCATCATCGCTTATGGGGTAACATTTGCCGTATCAGAGATCTTCATGCGCGTACCGGTGTTGCGGTTTCTGATCGGTGTGAAAGCAAAATAAAATATCAACTTTGGGAGGTTTACAAAATGATCAAAGGAATCGGACACGTAGCATTTAATGTCAAGGACATGGACAGGACCATCGCGTTCTATGAGCAGACGCTGGGCTTTAAGAAGGCGTTTGACATCGACCGGCCGGAGAACGGCGAGCCGTGGATCGTGTATATGTACGGCGGTGGCGGTCAGTTCATCGAGTTGTTCTACGGGGCGACGAAGGAGATCCCGTACCGCGACGAGAATATCGGATTCTTCCACATTTGCGTGGAGGTCGATGATATCCGGGAGGCGTGGCGGAAGATCGTCGAGACGGGAGCGCCGCAGGACGACGCGCCGAAGCAGGGCGCGGACTTCAACTGGCAGTGCTGGACGCACGATCCGGACGGCAATAAGATCGAACTGATGAAGCTCGATGAGAAGAGCCCGCAGATGGAAGCGATACGTGCCTTTGGAAGGGCTTGAGGTGCTGGCTTTGATCGAAGGAAAAGGATGAAATTGAATGCAGTAGGAGGGCTTCAATGAAACGTGTGCATGTGTTGGTCTATGGGTTACTGGTTCTCCTGGTCATGCTGGCCGGAGTCTTTCTGTACCTCATAGTTCGATTTTTTAATGATAAGGCGGCATTGACCATACTCTGTGTGTTCTGCGTGCTCTCATTTCCCGTGGCGTTCGTGCTCATGAAAGGTATGCTGAGACAGGAGAAGAACAGTTCGGCGGGCAGCCGGTATCTCGAATTTCGGAACGAGTACCTGACGAACGGTTACACGGAGAAAGCCTATGCGATCGCTGAAGAGGTGATCCGCGACCATTCGTATGGTTTTAAGGTCAGCATCGCCTACCTCAAAGACTATGTGATGTTCACAGCGGATTATCTCAACCAGATCGAGGACTTTGAAAATGCCTATCGCTATCTGACGGTTTTGGAACCGAAGGAGATCCGAAGCAAGAGCCTGCAGCTGCTCGATAAGGGTGTTTCGTTGCTGGTGTATCTGGGCATTCGACTGACCTCGCTGGCGCGTATGGGTCGGGAAAATGAGGCCCGCGAGACGTGGGAGGAGGCGCACAAACGCTTCGGAAGCAGAACCGATGACGCGTTTCGTCTGATGCTTGATTCCATAGATTTTGAATATTATCTGATGCTGAAGGATCATGATCAAATGGAGAAGATCGCGGCGCGTTCGCTGACTTATACATCAGAGTTTGCAAGGCAGAACGCTGTCCCGTATATGATCAATGCCGAGCTCTGTATTCTAGACGGAAAGAAGGAGGAGGCGGCTGCCTTCATGGAACGGGTTTGGGAGGCCGTAAAGAATTCGAGCGCTCCGATGGTGCAGACGTACCACCTGCAGATGAAGCGCTTCGGTCTGGAAGAGCCTGCACGCGAGGAGCCCAAAGACGAGCAGCAGGACGAGCAACTCCACGATGCGTAGGTAGTGCTTACGTCGGTCGCATGCTATCATGGAAGAAAAAAAGGAGGCATATGTTATGGATAACTATGTAACCGGTTCTGTGATACGCAGATTGCGGGAAGATAAGAAGATGACACAGGAGGAGCTCGCGCAGAAGATATGCGTCAGTGGTAAGGCGGTGAGCAAATGGGAGACCGGTCAGGGCTTTCCCGATATCAGTTTGCTCGAGCCGCTCGCTAAGGCGCTGGATATCTCGGTGATCGAGCTGCTGTCCGGCGAGGATGTCCGAAATCAAAACCCGGCGTCCAATATCGTTAAGGGAAAATGCTACGTCTGCCCGGTCTGCGGGAACGTGGTTTGGTCCGTCGGCGAGGCAGTGATCAGCTGCTGCGGGATCACATTGCCCACGTTAGAAGCGGAGGCGGCCGATGAAGACCATGCGATCCGCATGGAGATCGTGGAAGACGAGTACTACGTCACGGTCGACCATCCGATGGAGAAGGAGCACTATATTTCCTTCCTCGCGGCGGTGTCCGACTGCGGCGTGCAGTTCGTCAAACTGTATCCCGAGGGTCAGGCGGAGGCTCGCTTTAAGATCAACAGAGTCGTGAAACTCTACGCGTACTGCAACCGTCACGGAATGTTTCAGGTAAAGCCGGCACCATACCGGAGAAAAAAATCATAAAAGCGGTTGACATTCGAAAATCACCGTTGTATAATGGGCGAAATACTTTCAGAAAGGAGCACCTGTTGATGTTTAGATTTGACTCTCATTCTCATTATCACGTCACCATGAACATGGATCGATATGACCATGGTCTTGTTTTCGTATGCGGATGAGAGTGGAGCGCAAAATAGGTGCAGAGTTTCGTACATGAGCCGCTTATCCATCCGGGTAAGCGGTTTTTTGTATACTTTTTTACCCGGATAGCGGCAGAAAGAGGAGGATCAGAAGATGAAGTATTACAGAGTTCACACCATGGATATCGCCTGGATCACGCAGCAGCCGCGAGGGATATTCACAGCCATCGGGAAGTTGGTCGATGCAGGGACATTGACCGAGCAGGAAACCGCAGAGTACTGGAAAAACCGAGAGTATTTTGAGGAAGTCCTGCCGGTGCCGCCGTTTTATGAGCAGGGAAACCCGGACGGCGCGATCACGTGGTTTAAGGACACGCCGGATGGAAACCGCATCTGGGAGGAGATGAAGTTCTACCGGGCAATGGGTGCGAAATACGGGCTGAAGTTTTACATGTCCGAATGTAACGAGGCGCCCGGCGAGATCCTGTACGAGGATGCATTTCAGATCGCCGTGAAGGGCATGAAGCCGGATGTCGACATCGTTACGAAGCCGATCGACCTGAACTGGTGATCCGTCCGAAAGGCAGAAGAAATGGGAGGAACTATTATGAGTAAGATGACAAAACCGGATTACGAAAACTGTATCGCAAACCTGCCGAATTCGATCCTGAAGAAATTCGATGCGGAGCCCGTAGGGAAGACGCTACCGCTGGTGGATCCGTATTTGGAGAAGAACTACGAGAATGTTATCGTGATCCTGCTGGATGGCATGGGTAAGGCGATCCTCGAGCGACATTTGAAGGAGGACGGGCCCTTCCGTTCCCATCTGGCCGGGATCTACAAATCGACGTTTCTGTCCACGACAGTAGCGGCGACGACCTCGATGCTTTCGGGTCTGCAGCCCTGCGAGCATAGCTGGCTCGGGTGGGACTGCTATTACCCGCAGGTAGATAAGAACGTTACGGTGTTTTATAATTTCGTTCAGGGGACCGAGGTTCCGGCGGCCGACTACAACCTGGCTTGGACACATACGCCGTATGAGGGCGTCATTGACCGAATCAAACGTCATGGCGGTCAGGCATACATCGCGGCCCCGTTTTTGGACCCTTCGCTGGATGAATTCCCAAAACTCACCGATTGCGTGCGCGAGTTTAGCAAAAACCCGGGAAAGAAATACATATATGCGTACTGGAACCAGCCCGACGGGATCCTGCATAGAAAAGGATGCGGTTCCGATGAGACCCATGAAAACCTGATCCAGTTGGAGCAGGAGGTAGCGAAGCTGGCCGGGGAACTTTCGAATTCCCTGATCATTGTTACAGCGGACCACGGGCACATCGACAACGAGCAGGTCATGATCCGGGATTATCCGCAGCTCGTTGAATGCCTGGAGCGAATGCCTTCGCTGGAGCCGCGTGTCTTGAACCTCTTCGTGAAACCGGAAAAGGAGGAGTTTTTCATCAGCGAGTTCAACCGTCTGTTTGGTGACCGTTTCGACCTGATGCCCATGGAGCAGGCGATCGAGGCGGATCTGTTCGGCACGGGAGAGCATCATCCGATGTTCCGCTCGATGCTCGGAAACTACATCGCCATCGCGACCGGAGATCTGTCCATCATGACCATCGACGAAGAATTCGTGTCTATGCATGGCAGTCTGACGGAAGACGAAATGCTGATACCTTTGATCGTGTTTGAGAGCTGAGAAAATATTGTGGTGTTTTGATCAAACGATGCGTTATCACTATAACAAGCCCCGGATGGAAGGGGATAAAAGGAGGATAACACTATGTTGAAAAGATCAAAAGAAAGACATCATAATCTCATGTTCATGTTTATGGCAGCCATGCTGCTCATGATCAACACGATCGTCCTGTTCCCGAAGGATATCCAGGCGGATGTCGGTCCGAAGCCGTCGATCGAGATCACTGTAAAAAACGGACCCAAGGACTACTACATCGCACTGATCGAGAAGAAAAAAGGCCTGGAAGGCCGAAGTGCATTAAAACTGGATAACGTAACCGATGAAAGTGTTGAGGCATTCTTAAAGAACTTCGCCTATGATGGGTGGGGATACTTCGAAAACCCCGTAGGAACGAATTACAAGCGCGCCAATGAAGGCGGAGTTTTTCACTTCGGATATATGACGCCGGATTACTTCAGGGTAATGATCATTGATATGGACGGAAACGTCCTCGTGAGTGATGCGATCGAGAAGATCGAGTTCAACGCGGAGTTTAGTTTCGATTATGCCGCAGGCGAATTGAAAGAATTGCGTACAGAGGTACTGCTGAGGCGTATAGGAAATGTTACTGTGAATTACATCCTGACGCTTGTGTTCGAGTTTATAATCCTGCTTGCCTTTGCATACCCGGTAAAAGCCCGGAACATCATCTGGTTTATCACGGTAAATGCGGCCACGAATATCCCGCTGAACCTGTATTTTTCGTACGAGCAAAACAAGGGCCCGGAATACTTTATGCAGTTTATGATACTGGAAGGCCTCATCATGATCGTCGAAGCGGTCATCTATCGGTTTACGCTGGTGAATAAAGAAGGCAAAAAGGGAAATAAGGCGATCGTTTACGGTATCGTAGCGAACCTGGTCAGCGCTACGATCGGATTTTTCCTTCCTACGTATCTATGGTGAGAACGAAAGAGGGATAATTGAGATAATAGAGAGAGGATGAATATGGATAATTTTGTAGATGAGCGGGATATTGATCTGCTCGAAGGTGATAAATATACGTTTTTTGTACTGAAACGCCTCTTTGGCGGGAAGAACACACTGCTTTTGTCGGACCATGAGAGGCTGATCATCTGCTTCTCGGAAGATCCGTTCCCGGTGTGGATCTGGACGCCGGATGACGCGTCGGAAGAGGAGCTGGAGAGGGCGTACATTCTTTCGAAGGAAAACGGCCTGATGGACGGCGAGCATCGGTTTAACATCAAGTACGAGCTGGCGGAATACTTCATCCAACGTGCCGAAAGGGACGGGCTCACATTTGCCGTGGAGACCAATATGTTCGCATACGACAATCCTGCGCCGATCGCCCCAGGTGCGACCTGCGAGGGAAGCCTGCACCAGTGTACCGAAGAAGATATCGATGAACTGGTCGAGTTTTATGATCTGTTCCGTCATGCGATCGACGCGGACTATGAAAGCGAAGAGGTGTATCGCAAGAAGGCGAAGGAAGGAGTAGCGCATGGTGCGCTCTACTTCTGGAAGGATGCTGAGGGCCGTTCGGTCGCGAGTTGTCACTGGTTTCCGAATAACGGAATGGCAGCGGTCGGCCTGGTCTATACGAGGCCGGAAGCGCGTAGAAAGCACTACGCCGAGAACCTGGTATACCGGGTCACGATGATCGCAAAAGAGGCCGGCTTCCTGCCGATGCTCTACACGGATGCGGACTATGTCGCATCTAATGCCTGCTACGAGAAGATCGGTTACATCCTCAGAGGAAAACTATGCACGATCGCTTGTAAAAAGTAGTCGCAAAACTCAAGGATGAGTTGATTTTATGTGCAAAAAGTCGTATACTGATATCAGAGTTTTCAAAAAGCCCCGATGGCGGGTTTCAGATCGGGAAGGACGGTGTCCGGTATATGGATTTTCAAGCATTTGTCGACAACATTGATGTAATGACCTGTGTTATTTCCGTTGAGATGAAAGAGGACGGAAAATACGGGGATATTCGATTGGTAACGGGTAATAAAGCTTATATCGCATCGATCGAGCAAGTCTGGGACGGCCCGGCTCTTATGAGCAACAAGTTCGTTCCGAACAGCCTTTACCAAAACTATTTTCCGCAAGATTTGAATTTTGAGACAGTATGTTATAGGGCAGCTGTAGAAAAGGTGCCCGTACATACCTATGTCCATCCGGAGCGTTACGATTTCTGGTTCGATCTGTTTCTGCTTCCGCTGATCAATGAAGGGAACATGTATTATTGCACCTACACGCAGCAGGTCACACAGATGGGTGATACCCAGAAGATGGCGACGCTGTCCGCAAATACGGCTTCCGAGGTGCTTAACATATGTCTGAAACTGCATGGCTCGTCGGACTTTAAGGTTACGATGAGCGAGGTCATGAAGGAGATCCGTCTTCTTTGCGAAGCCAGAGCCTGCTCCCTCATGTTGATCGATCAGCACGAACGGACCTGTAAAGTCCTCGCCGAAGATCGTGAAGATAAGAGAGAAGAAGCGATGATGCGTTCGGTCGTTAGGAGGGATCCGAACTTCTACGACATCGTGGAAACGTGGGAAGATACGATCGGCGGAAGTAACTGCCTGATCATCAAAAACGCGAACGATATGGACTATGTCAAGCGGAAGAATCCTGTCTGGTATGAGTCTCTTAAAAATGCCGGCGTTTGGAGCATCGTTCTGTTCCCGCTAAAGACGGGCAATGAACTGCTCGGTTATATGTGGGCGACAAACTTCCAGGCAAAGGATACGGAGCATATCAAAGAAACACTCGAACTCGCGACGTTTTTCGTTACGTCAGAGATCGCAGCGGATCTGCTCGTGAAGCGCCTGAAGGTGCTGAGTTCGATCGATATGCTGACGGGTGTCATGAACCGTAACGAAATGAACAACCGCATCGATCGGATCGTATCCGGCGAGGATCAGATCCGAAACCTCGGCGTTGTATTTGCCGATCTGAACGGCCTCAAACGGGTCAATGATGATAAGGGCCATATCTCCGGCGACCAGCTCCTGAAGCAAGCGGCCGGCGTTCTGCAGTCCACCTTCCCTGAGGGAAGCATTTTCCGCGCAGGCGGTGATGAGTTCATGGCCATCATTCCCGATACGGACGAGGAGACACTGCAGAGGAAGGCAGATATCGTCCGAAAAAGCGAACTCGGTTTCGGAAGTGCTTGTTTTGCCGTGGGAACCTGTTTTGTTGAAAGCTCCAAAGACATCCTTAAAGCCCTGCACATTTCGGATGAGAGGATGTACGAGGATAAAGAGCGCTTCTATGTGGAGCA
Source organism: Lachnospiraceae bacterium (assembly GCA_017548765.1). Lineage (GTDB taxonomy): Bacteria > Bacillota > Clostridia > Lachnospirales > Lachnospiraceae > UBA1201. Next base: position 16,250 of record JAFYZH010000020.1, read on the forward strand.
TCCGGAAATGAGACGATAAATCGAGCGGAAGGCCAGGTAGCATTATGGAGATGCTGAAGGAGATACAATCAGAGTTGATGCTGGCATTGATCGGCGTCAGTCTTTCGTTTGCGATCCTGATCCTCTTATCCAAAGGATTATCTCGAAGGAGGCGGATCGCGATCGCTACGATCGAACTGATCGCGGCGCTTCTTTTGTGTTGCGATCGTATCGCATATATTTTTGACGGAGACTCAAGTAACACCGGGTTTCTTATGGCTGTGATCAGTAATTCCCTGTTGTTCCTGCTGAGTCCCCTGTGTGCGTTTGCATTCGACCACTACATCATGAATCTGTTCCGCGAGGATCTGCAACTGAAGATCCCGAGGAGACTCTGGGCGGTATGTATCATCTCGGTTTGCGGAGCTTCGTTCGTGGCCATTGGTTTATGCATCCCGGATCTGTTGTACTACTTAGATGAATCGAACCTGTATAACCGGGGTCCGGCATTCGTTTTCTGCTACATCGTACCGATCGTATGTACGTTACTTATGGGATCGGTGGTGATCCAGTATCGTAAGCATTTCAGCCGGATCATCTGTATTTCTCTGCTCCTGTTCTTAGTCGGACCGGTCATCGGTTCGATCGTTCAGGCTATGACCTATGGTATTTCTTTCGGAAACCTGGCCATTATGATAGCGTCGATCCTGATCTATATCTTCGCTTATCTGGACATCAATGAGAAGGTCAGCAGTGCCAACCGAAATAAGATCGAGCATTTGGAAGAGCAACAGAGACTGTCGGAGAGACTCTTCGAACAGACGGCAACTGCATTGGCAAATGCGATCGATGCAAAGGACGAATACACACGAGGCCATTCTGTGCGCGTAGCCGAGTATTCCAAGAAGATCGCGGAGCGCATGGGAAAGAGTGAAGAAGAGTGTCGTAAGATCTATTACACGGCGCTTTTGCATGACGTAGGAAAGATCGGTGTAGCCGACAATATCATCACCAAAAACGGAAGATTGACCGATGAGGAATACGAGGCGATCAAGCAACATCCCGTTATCGGTAACCAGATCCTGTCCAGTATCCGCGACTATCCATACTTAAGCGTCGGCGCGCATTATCATCATGAGCGCTACGACGGAAAGGGATATCCGGATCACTTGAAGGGTGAGGAGATCCCGGAAGTCGCACGGATCATATCCGTAGCGGATGCATACGATGCCATGACTTCGCACCGAAGCTATCGTGCCGCGATCCCGCAGCAGATGGTGCGTGAGGAGATCCTGAAGAATTCCGGGACCCAGTTCGATCCCGAGATCGCGAAGATCATGCAGCATTTGATCGATATCGACGATGAGTATAAGATGAAGGAACTGACAGAGGCTACGCAGTTACATGGTGACGGAGCCCTGGTCTGCGCCGAATTCGGCCGCTCCGTCTCCGAAGGCATCCTGCTTTCCACACAGGAAGTCTTAGTCCACTTCCGGTATGAAGGGGAGGGACAGCCGTCCATCATCCTGTTTGATTCGCTGGATGCAAATTATCATATCGACGAGCGGGAAGTTAGGGACCTGTCCGTTCTGAAATACGGAGAGATCGGCTTTGACGGAACTACGAACTGTGATGCAGCCCGCAAGATGGAAGTACGCAAATGCCATGATGAATATGGTGAGGACGCGGGCGATGCTTCAAAGTCCGCGAGGGAATACAGGATCCTGGCGGTACGCGTCCGTGACCACGCCCGGATCACGCTGGATAACGGTCAGGAAGTCAAAGATGTGATCGTGGCATTTCCCGACAGCGCGCGCTTTGCGTATATCGGTCTGACCGGTGAAAAATGCAGGATATCGGACGTTACGCTGGAGCGAGAAGAGAGAGAGACGACGGCTTCGGAGATCCCGAGGATCGCCGAGGAGATCCTCTATACGAACGGACCCGAGGGCGATGTCCCGAACGTACAGGTGGACGGTTTCCGTTCAGCTGCGTCGAAGGGCCTCGAGATCACGGACGGCATGAAGCTTACGTTCCATTCCATGAGCCTGCCTACGGCGCGACTGATCTGGCATTGCCCGTATATCGTCATGTACTATTCGGATGACGGCGAGGTGAACGGTAAGAATTACCGCGAGTATGCGCTGGTACGTTTGGACGGTGAATACTGGGACGGCGTCGATGTGAAGAATATCGCGAACGTGAATAAGGATGAATTCCGTGGCTGGGAAGCTTGGAAGGAAGGCAACAAAGAAGGTATCGATGTATCGGTAACCTTCGCGTGCCAGCCGAATGAGATCCTGGTGAAGACGACGAATTTGGGCATCTCGCTTGAGAATACGACCCGTATCAACAATGGTAAGGATATCGTTTATGTCGCATTGTCCGGCGATCAATGTGCGCTGACCGACATACGGGTTCACAGAAAATAAAAAAATCGTGGGTGTCTCGAAAGGCACCCACTTTTTTTCGTTTTATTTTGTTCCGAAGATACGGTCGCCGGCGTCTCCGAGGCCGGGAACGATGTATCCGTTTTCATTTAAGTGTTCGTCCATGGCGCCGATGTAGATGTCTACATCCGGGTGCGCTTTACGAAGAGCCTCAAGACCTTCCGGCGCTGCGATGAGGCACAGGAAGCGGTTGCGGTAGATGCCGCGTTTCTTCAGCATATCGATGGCTGCGATAGCAGAGCCGCCGGTCGCAAGCATGGGATCCACAACGAAGATATCACGGTCGGCTGCGTCGTGGGGCAGTTTGCAGAAATATTCGTGGGGCTCTAAGGTCTTTTCATCACGGAAGAGGCCGATGTGACCGACTTTTGCGTTCGGGTTCATCCGAAGGATACCATCGCAAAGACCGATGCCTGCGCGAAGGATCGGTACGACGCAGAGTTTCTTGCCGGCGATCTCCTTAACGGTGGTCTTGCAGATCGGGGTTTCGATCTCCTTATCCGCCAGCGGCAGATCACGGCTCGCCTCGTAATAGATCAGCATCGCGACTTCATTGACCAGGTCGCGGAAGTCTTTTGTTGTTGTTTCTTTCATCCGCATGATGCCGATCTTATGCTGCAAAAGCGGATGGTCCATGATTACTACTTTTCCCATCGTAACGTCCTCCTAAATTGCTGTTTTCGTACGGAAAAATACCTGCGTTTATTATACTACCGCGTTACGGAAAAGTCAAAACGTATCTGCGAGAAAAATGAGGCGCGATCCTCAGCAGGAAACCTTGTATGCAGACCGCAACTATGGTAAAATATAAGAGCGTTTTTTCAGACAGGTGGGGGATGATACGACGTAAGCCGAAAGAAGGGGAAAAACATTGGACGAGATACAGGAAAAGACGGTCCTTCTGAAACTCAGAGGGGTCACGAAGGATTTTCCGTCGGGCGACGACGTTTTACATGTGCTTAAAGGCATCGACCTGAATATTTATGAAAATGAATTCTTGGTGGTCTATGGAGAGTCGGGCTGCGGAAAGTCCACGCTATTAAATATCATTGGGGGAATGGATACATTGACCGCGGGAGATATCACCGCGTTCGGTAAGGACCATGTGCACATATCCGAGAAGGAACTGACACAGTACCGCCGGAAGAACGTGGGATTCGTGTTCCAGACGTTCAACCTGTTGCCGAATCTGACGGCACGGGAGAATGTCCAGTTTATCGCGGACCTGGTCGAGGATTCCATGGATGCGGGCGAGGCGATCGAGAAGGTGGGGCTTCGCGAGCGTGCGAAGCATTTTCCGGGGCAGTTGTCGCAGGGACAGCAGCAACGCGTGGCGATCGCGCGGGCCATCGTGAAACGGCCGAAACTGATTCTGGCGGACGAACCTACGGCGGCGTTGGATTATGCGACGAGTATTGAGGTGCTTTCTGTCATCGAGAATATCGTAAAGACGGAGGGAACGACCGTCGTGATGGTCACGCATAATGCGGAGATCGCGAAGATGGCGGACCGGGTCGTGAGGTTGAGCGACGGAAAACTCTCGGAGTTACGAAGCAATGCGAAGCCGCTTAAGGCGGTGGAACTGTCATGGTAGAACGAGTAAGGTGGAATGAATGAAATATACCAGATCACTCGACGCGGTTCGAAACATTCGAAGGCATAAGGCGTCGTATATATCCATCGTGCTGATCGCGTTTCTCGGTGTGGCGGCCTTCCTGAGCATGAGTTATTCTTCGTATGCGCTGAAGAAAGCGGCTTCCAAAGCATATCGGGAGATGGAGTTCCGGGAACTGGAGATCGTTTCCCCGCTCATGCTTACGCAGGAGGATCTTAAGATGATCCGTGGGACCGAGGGGGTCGTGGAGGCGGAGCCGGTGTATCTGTCCGGGGGCGTCGCCCTGTGTGGTGATGCACACAAGTCGGTTAGCGTCCTATCATTGACCGAGAAGGTAAATTCAGCAAAAACGATCCGCGGAGCTGAGCCAAAAGAAAGCAACGAGTGCGCGGTCGAACAGAGACTCGCGCAGGAACTGGATTTGAAGGTCGGAGATGAGATATACATCGTATCTTCGGATGGAAGTAGTCCTACTTACCTCATGCAGGAGCGTTTTACAGTTACCGGGATCCTGCTCCATCCGAACCACACGAACCCGACATCGCCGGAGACACCGTACATTCTGGTAGCGCCCGATGCGTTTGATCATGCAGCACTGGATGACTGCATAATGGCCGTGGAAGTGAAGACCGCTAAAGACCGCGCAGAGGTAGAGGAGCGCTTGACACAGTTGGGGCGTGAGCGTTACATGAAGCGTCACGCTGCGCTGCTTTGGAAGCAGGAAGAAGCCGCAGAGCCTGTTGTTCGGATGGCTGAGACAGAGGGACTGTTGCCGAAGGATACGCCCTTTTACGAGGCAGTAGAGATCGTTCGGAAGAAGGCGGAAACGGGCGAGATACCGGAGACATACCGGAAACTCGTGGAAGAATATATAAATACATTTGACCGGCTCAACCTACTCGAAAAGGAGAGTTGGATCATCAATGATGAAACGGCGAACATTGACTATGTGAGCATGAAGATCGACTGCGAGAACATCACGAAGCTCGAACTGTCATTTTCCCTGTTGTTCATCCTGATCGGCGCGATGGTCATTTACGCGACCATCGGGAAAATGATCGACGAACAAAGAGAGCAGATCGGCGGGATGAAAGCATTCGGAATGAAGGGGAGCGAGATCTTCTCGAAATACCTTTTATTCGGTGTTTCCTCGACCGCGATCGGAATGCTGTTCGGTGTTCTGGCGGCACGGTTCGTATTCGAGGGCTTCGTGCTTCACAGTTACAGCAGATATTACACATATGATATCAAACATCCTGTGATCGCATGGATCCCGACAGGAATCGTGTTTATCATCGGGATCACATTGGCCGTGCTGGCAGCGTATATCGCGTGCCGCAGGCTCTTAAGGCTTGCCGCTGACCGCCTGATCCGGCCGCAAGTACCGCAGTTTAGACCGAAGGCTTCCGCAGGAAGACTGACGATGTTCAGCCTGTATGGACGTTTGATCTTCCGCAATATGCGCTCGGATAAAAAGCGGATCGCCGTGACCGTTGCGGCGGTTGCAGGTTGCTGTGCACTGATCGTCACGGGCTTTACGCTAAAGAGTTCCATGAGCGGAAGCGTTGCCCGGCAGTATACACAGATCGTACGTTTTGATGAGAAGATCCGGTATCGTACGCAGGAAGCCGGCCAGATGATCGAAGGCATCCTGCGAGGCAATGGACTTTCATATGTCGCCGTTCATGAGACGTACATTCGTTATCAGATGGGCGATGCTACGTTAGGGCGTCTCTGGTGCGGGAACCTAAGTAAAGTACGGGATTACCTGCAAATGACGGATTGGAAGACCGGACATGAACTGAAGACCGACGAGAAAGGCGTATATATCCAGCGTAGGATCGCGGAGATCTACGACTTGCAGGTGGGAGACGAACTTAAGTTGCTGACAGAAGATCTGCAGACCGGCAGTGTCCGGATCGCAGGGATCTTTGAGAATTATATCGGCAGCAATGTGATGATGGACCGGGAGACGTTTGTGAAACAGTTTGCAAATGAACCCGAGCCGAATGTATTTCTGGTCCGTACAGGGAAATCGGAGGTTTCCGGACTTTCGGAGCAGATCGGAAAGGTCGAAGGCTTCGAAAGCATGGAGGCGGCCGATGCAGAGCGGACCATGTTCGAATCACTAACCTCCGTCGTGAATGGAGTGATCCTGTTGCTGGTGTTCCTGGCGGCATTGATGGCGGCGGTCGTTTTATCGAACCTCGCCCATATGTACATGCTGCAAAAGGAGAAGGAACTTACCATCATGCGGATCAATGGCTTTACGGTTTCGGAGACCGTCGGCTACATGGTTCGTGATACGATCATAACGACATTGGCCGGCATTGTGATCGGATGCGCAGCAGGTTCGGGAATGGCATACTACATCATCCGTTCGCTGGAGCAGCCTTTCACACGGATGATCCGGAGCGTGAGCCCCATGGCGTGGCTCATCGGCGCGGGCATTACGCTGGTATTTACCGTCCTGGTCCATGCAGTGATCCTTCGAAAGATAAAGTATATGAAACTGTCCGACCTGACGGCAGCATAAGACAGGAGTTACGTTTTGAAAATATTGATCATCCTAATCGGCATTATACTGATCGGTGTTGCCGCACTGTACATCATCGAGCGGGTCTTCTACCGGAAGCATGATAAGACCACCGGTTCGCTGGCATATATCATCTTCTTTTTGTTGGTAAAGATCGGTTTTATCAACCGAAAGAAACCGATGATCGATGATGCACTGATGACGGAGGTGCAGAAACCATACCTGATGCTGGTGAACCATGAGTCCTTTGAGGATTTCTATTATGTCTGGCAGATGATCAAGAAGGATAAGCCGGACTATCTGATCAATGAGTATTACACACGGCTGCCGGTTGCACGGTGGCTGGCGGTGCACGGCGGCGTACTCACGAAGAAGATCTTTACGCGGGAAATGGCCACCGGCCTTAAGATCCACCGGACGCTGAAACTCGGTTATCCGGTCGTGATATTTCCCGAGGGCAGGCTGTCGCCGGACGGCCGTTCGAACCCCATCGTCGAGGATGGGGCTGGCTTCTATAAGAGGCTCAAATGCGATGTGGTTCTTACGAAGATCGAGGGCGCGTATCTGGCGCACCCGAAGTGGAGGAAGAAGTATTTCCGTACGGATGTCCGGGTGAGCGTGAAGCGTGTTTTGCATCCGGAGGAACTGAAGAATATGACGGATGCAGAATTTTCCGAGATCATCCGTTCGACTTTATACGCGGATGCAGCCGTCTACGGGCATGCACCGTATAGACAGAAGAATAAGGCGAAAGGTCTGGAGGGCATCTTGTACCGCTGCGCCTTCTGTGGAGAAAAATATCAGACCGTGGGGCGCGGAAATGAACTGGTCTGCGGCGCCTGCGGAAAGAAACTGACATTTGACGATTCCTATCATTTTACCGAATGGCCGCACAGTATCGCCGGATATTATGAGGAGATACAAAAGGTAGAGAGGGCGAAGCTGGATGCATTGTCCTTACATATGCAGGTGGAGCTTAAAGTGTTCGGTAAAGATGGAAAATACACGAAGCGGGAACCCGGGGAATGCTTTCTCGATGGAGAGTTTTTCCGCTACCGCTCGGAGAGTGAGGAGTTTGCCATTCCGGTCAGCGAGCTGCCTGGGATCGCATTTTCCTGCAAGAAAGAGATCGAATTATATCGCGGAGAGGATCTGTACTTCTTCTATCCGACGTCGGATCCGGCTCAGGTCGCCGAGTGGGCATTATGTGTGGATCTTCTTACGGAACAACGAGGTAAATGAACGTGGAGCAGCGTAACGAAAACAACATAGCGAGGAAGAGTTTTTTCGGCGTTTTGGTGATGCTGTGCGTGCTTCTCGGAGTGTCGATCGTCTTGACCTATGTGCTTAAGGATGCCACGGGGATCCCGATTTGGAAGGGGATCCTGGCACCCGTGCTGGTCTTCGCATCCGGAGACGGGCTGTCGCTCATATTTCTGTCGCTGTTCATCCTGTCGGTCACGGCCTCATTCAATGTCATGGGAGAGCTCGGCGGGGTGCGGGCTATCGTGAGTGTCGTGGTGCGGCGGTTCGAAAGTCGGCGCATGTGGCTGGTCGTGGTCTTGTCGTTCGTGTTTTACAGTTTCGGCGCGTTTCTGGGACTCTTCGAAGAAATGATTCCGCTGCTACCCATCGTTTGCGCCATCTGCCTCTCGATCGGTTTCGATTCCTTTACGGGGTTTTTGTGTTGTATTTTATCTTGCGGTTTCGGTTTCGCGAGCGCGATCACGAATCCGTTTACGGTGATCCTGGCGTCGGACATCATCGGTGTGAGCCCGATGGAGCATATCGGTTTCCGCTTGCTGATCTTCGTGGTCATGTTTGCACTACTACAGGGTTTCATCTTCCTGTACATCCGGAAGATCGAAAAGACACCCGAGAGTAGCCTGACCTATGCGCGTGATGCGCGACTTACGAAGGTGGAGCAGGGACCGACGGAGGCGGACGGGAAAGACGAGAAGAAACTCGTTCGCTCGTATGCGGCATTTTTGACCGGTTCCCTCGTTTTGATCCTCGTTTCGTCGTTGATACCGGCGACTCGTGATATCACTGTTGTGTTGCTCACGGCCTATACACTCGTGTTTGGGACAATGACTGCGGTATATGTCAGCAAAGATATAAAAACCGTCGCTATGGCCTTTCTGCGCGGCCTGGGCGGAGCATTGCCCGCCATCTTGTGCATCGCATTGGCCGCGTCCATCAAATATGTGTTCGAAGAGGGACGTGTGTTGCCGATCATCGTGGACAATATCAATCGTTTCACGAATGGGCAGGAACCGATGACGAATGCACTTTGCATCTTTCTGATCGTGCTCGTGTTGGAGTTCTTCATTTCGTCGTCGACTGCGAAGGCGCTATTGGTCATGGGCATCCTCGGGATGGTGGACACCGGGTTCAGCAAGCCGATGTCGGTTCTGCTCTATACGTTCGGCGACGGTTACACGAATGTATTGTTTCCGACCTCGCCGGTCCTGCTGATCTCGCTGGCTATGTTGGACGTCGAGTACTTCCGCTGGGTAAAGAAAAGCGGATCATTTTTCCTGCTGACTTTCTTGGTCGTGATCGGATTCATTGCCCTGGGCATTGCCGCAGGATATTGACCGAGGGACTCTACGAAGCGTAGGTTGTAAGTGCAGGACGGCTAAACTATAATGCGTACAAAACATAAGAAAGGTTGGTACGCTTATGAACCAATATGTTACCGGCGCAGTCATCAAGGAGTTGCGCGAGAAGAATAAGATGACGCAGCGGGAGCTGGCGGAGAAACTTGCAGTGAGCGATAAGGCCGTCTCGAAATGGGAGACGGGGAAGGGTTATCCCGACATTACACTCTTGGAGTCGATCGCGAAGGCATTTGGGGTCTCGATCACCGAACTGATCTCGGGAAATACCGTCTTCAATACGAATGTGTCCGCAAATATGCTGCGTTCGAAGTTTTATGTGTGCCCGGTCTGCGGCAATGTGATCCATAGCATGGGCGAGGCGGCCGTGACGTGCCATGGCATCCTGCTTACGCCGCTTGAGGCGGAGACGGCGGATGAGAAGCACACGGCACATGTGGAGTACGTGGAAGATGAATACTATGTGACCATCGACCATAGCATGTCGAAGGAGCACTACATCTCGTTTATCGCCGCGCTATCGTCGGAAGGGCTTCAGATGGTGAAACTCTATCCTGAGGCCAATGCGGAAGCGAGATTTAAGATCCGCGGCGTGCGGAAGATCTATTATTGTTGCAATCGGGACGGGTTGTTTTGCCTGGACTTGTTTACCTGACCATCGGGATCCGGATATCTTCCGTGGTCGGGATCACAGCCTACGGGGTGTAGGAAAGCAACGGAGGAAGAGGTATGGCTTTTCAAATCATTCGAAATGATATTACAAAAGTAAAAGCGGACGCGATTGTAAACACGGCGAATCCGAAGCCGAAGTACGTGAGCGGTGTGGATCATGCGATCTACACGGCGGCGGGAGCCGAGAAGTTACTCGCTGAGCGACAGAAGATCGGTGATATCGAGCCGGGACAGGCGGCGGCGACGCCTGCGTTTGCATTGCCCGCAAAACATATCATTCACACGGTCGGTCCGACGTGGATCGATGGCAAGCATGGCGAGACCGAGGTGTTACGGGCGTGCTATGCGAACAGCCTGCAGCTGGCGCAAAAACTCGGCTGCGAGAGCATCGCATTTCCTCTGATCGCAACGGGCGTGGAGGGTTTTCCGAAGGCGGACGCGTTGCAGATCGCGGTCCGGGTGATCGTTGAGTTCCTGGGCAATGTAGATATGGAGGTCACGCTGGTCGTTTTTGACGAGGCTTCGTTTGTGCTGTCCGGCGGTTTGTTTGCCGGCGTAGATGCGTTCATCGATAACAATTACGCAGCGGACCGTATGGAAGCGGAATACGGCATGGCGGAGATGATGTCAAACAGGAGGGTGGGAGAAGCGCCGTCCTTTAACATCGCCGAGGAAAAACGCGCCAATAAGATGCGGAACCTGTTTGCGCAAGGCATATTCCGGAAAAAGAAGAGAGGCGGTAAGGAGTCGGCGCCGTGCATGGATGCGTCTTCGGACCTCGATCTTTGCGAAGATGCCGAGGCTCCGGTCGGGGAGCTTCTCGAGGAAGAAGTATCGGAAGAAGTGGCGTTCGGGGCGAACCAGGCTCCAAGCCCTGCAATGGTCGGCCGGATGATGGAGGAAGCCGCAAAGCCGAAGCGGACATTGGACGATCTCATGAAACATGTAAGTGAGACCTGGGCGGAAAGCCTGCTTCGCTTGATCGACGAACGCGGTTATACCGATACGGAAGTATATAAGCGGGCGAATGTTGACCGGAAACTTTTCTCGAAGATCCGCAGCAATGCGAACTATCAGCCGAAGAAGATCACGGCGATGGCATTTGCACTGGCCCTTCGGCTGAACCTGGATGAAACGAAGGACTTCCTGCGCAGGGCGGGCTATGCATTGTCCCCCAGCAGTCGTTTCGACCTGATCGTAGAATACTTCATCGAACAGGAAGTCTATGATACATATACGATCAATTTAGCATTGTTCGATCACAACCAGCCACTGTTGGGAGTGTAGGGGAGTGTGCATATTCGCCGCTCAAATATAAATATCCGTTGATGGGATCGTAGAAAAAATATATCACGCTCGTAGCGTGTGCAGATGCGCACCTTATGACGAGCGGTGCACATTCGCCGGCCGCAAAGCTGCCGGCTCATTACGCGCTGTCGCGCTATGCATCTGCAAGCGCCCCGAACCGTGAGTAAACTCCCGTTCGTAGCGTTTGCAGATGCGCACCTTATGACGAGCGGTGCACATTCGCCGGCCGCAAAGCTGCCGGCTCATTACGCGCTGGCGCGCTATGCATCTGCAAGCGCCCCGAACCGTGAGTAAACTCCCGTTCGTGACGTGTGCAGATGCGCACCGCTCGTAGTGATCGAATGTCGCTTCCGAGGCGACCATTTACCGTTTTCTTTTTTGTATACTTGCCTTGTAAGATAAATTAACGACCGGGTTGCCGGTGGAAAGAGAGGTAAGTATTATGAAGAAGGGTTTGACAGAGATCGTTTTTATTTTGGATCGTAGTGGTTCGATGGGCGGACTGGAGTCCGACACGATCGGTGGATACAATTCGATGCTGAAGAAGCAGCAGGAGGAAGAGGGCGAGGCGCTCATTTCCACGGTTCTGTTTGATGATCAGACGGAGATCCTGCACGACCGCAAGGATGTGAAGAAGGTTAAGCCGATCACGAAGAAGGAGTATTATGTGCGCGGTTGCACGGCGCTGCTGGATGCAGTCGGCGGGGCGATCCATCACATCAGCCACGTGCAGAAGGCGATGCCGGAGGATGAGCGTCCGGAGAAGACTTTATTCATCATCACCACGGATGGTATGGAAAATGCGAGCAAGGAGTATACCTACGATAAGGTAAAGAAGATGGTGGAGAAGAAAAAGTCGAAAGAGCATTGGGAGTTCATTTTCCTGGGTGCGAACATCGACGCGGTAGCGGTCGCCGGACGTTTTGGAGTAGCTGAGAGCCGCGCGGTTCGGTATGAATGCGACGCTGCCGGCACAGCACTGAATTTCAACGTTATGTCGAAACTCGTCAGCAAAGTAAGATCCTGCGAAAGCGCAGAAATGCTCGAAGAAGCACTGGACGACGACGAGATCCTCGCACCGATCAAAGAAGATTACAAAAAGCGCCACAGAGCATAATTTGTGCGCTTGTTATTAATCATTGGACTATACAAAATTAACTGAAACGAATTGTTTGAACGCCGAGCATCGCGCTCGGCGTTTGTTTTTTTCGCTAAATGTGACAAATAGAACCGTCCCCACTGTCACATGATCACATAGTTTTCATTGACACATAGGTGGGGAGAAGGTAGAATGGAAGAGATGATTCAGTCCTGGGACCGCGAATTATCCGGAGATTATGTACGAGTAG
>JAFYZH010000021.1 GCA_017548765.1 Lachnospiraceae bacterium
GGCCGCATGGATATGCGGCCGCCCCCGGCCCTTCTATGTTTCGATCGTTTTTTACAGTTGTGCGACGGGTGTGAACCCGGCGGTCTTGTTGAATTTCATGTTGTGCTCGAAGGCGCAGACGAAATCGGACGGGTCAATGCGTTCGAAGTTGATGTTCTGGAAGCCGTCGCGTTCGAACATGACGGAGAGGATGGTGAACTCTTCATCATTGCCCGTGGCAGTATTTAACATCAGGTCGGTCGCATGAATGATGACGGTGTCTACCGGGAGGGCAGCGAAAACTTCGCGCGCCACGCGGATAGAGCAGCTGCATACGTAGTCCTGCATGATGTCGAAGTACTCGGTCTTCGTCAGGGCTTTCGTCGTAGCGGTCTGATCCTTAGCGAACACGATCGCCTCCTCAGGCAGAACATCGTGGAACTTCACGGTGAACTCGACCTCGACACGGGAGGGCTCGTCGGTCGCGAACTCGAAATCGCTGCCGAACATGCTCAGATCCGCAAAGGGTTGAGTGGCTTCAATGACAGCCAGATAGGCGTCTTCCTGTCCTTTGATGACCTGTTCGGAGAAGTTATGAATGGTCAGCCATTGATCATATTCCGGAGTGCCGACAGCTGGAGCCGGAGTGTTATAAGACGCGATCCAGTCCATGGGCGGGTCGCTTTCTTTATGGAAACCACGCAGGGTCTGGATGTATGCCTCGTACTCGGCTACGGCTTTCTTCGCCTCTTCGAGTTCCTTCGCGCTTACCTTGGAGTTTTTGTCGCTCGCCTTACGGCTAACGGTCTTGCTACCGCCTAAGTTCTGCGAGTAGGAGATGCCGGTTCCCGGGATGCTGAAGGTCGCAGTCTTGCGTCCGGTCGGGCTCATGGAAACGCGGGCCCCTTTCACGCCGGCGCTTAAACCAACGCCGTTTTTGCTTAAGTTCAGGCTGACGCCTTTACAGAGTTTGATCGTTTTTCTGAAATTAAATCCCATAAGTATATTCAGCGACGGAAGGTCGCGCTCCTTTCATGCATCGCCCGGAGAACGGAATCGATGTACTGTGTCTATTTTACCATACGAGGCGAGATTTGCATAGCGTTGGGTCATGAAAGCAGGCTTCAGATAACCTTAAAACGATCAATGCGTAAGACTCTCTGTCAGTGTATCCATGTCCTGCATCTGTGCATCGAGCCAGGAAAAACGCTTCGTAAGCCAGGAGCGCAGTTCGTCGACCTTCGCTTTGTATTCTTCGGGCGTGGCTGGCTTTTTTGAGCCGGAGTTTCCGCCGCCGGGGTTCTGTCCCCAACCGCCCCAGCCGCCGAAGCCGGAGGCATTCCATAGGCTTAAGTTTGCCGTGCCGCTTTCGGTCAGGAGGGCCTCCATGCGGTCCACGAGGCCGCCCTGTGCCAACAGGTCGGCAAACACGGTGTCGCGCAGTTCGTGGTAGCGGTCGTAAACGCGCTGTACGAACTCGGGATCGCGGATCAGGTAGCGGTACCACTGCTTTCCCTGCGCCCGCGAGAGCGAGCGATAGGTGGTCTGCCAGCGCTCGTAGTACGGCTGAAATTCGATGACCATGCTGCCACCGGCACACAAATCGAAGTCCCAGATGGGTCCCATGGTCAGCTGGCCGTCCAAATCCTTATACATAAAGGTGCTCTTGAACATCGAATCGAGGTTTGCGAAGACCTCCGTGAGCAGAAAGAAATCGACGAAGGAGTCTACATTGACCAGATCCTGATAGGAGACGGTCCGGCCTTCGTATTCGGTCGTGAAGTTGGGCGACGTGATCGCGTCCTCCACCGCCTGCACATAGGTCTGAATGTACGTCCACAGCTCCGGATCGGTTTTCGCGTACTCGGGGCCGGAGACCATGATGGGCTGCCCCAGCTTCGTTTTGAATTTGCTGACTTCGTCGTAGGTGTCGTCCAGTTCCAGCAGGAAGCCTCCGTTTCGCGCGGGCAATGTATCCACGAAATCACTGACGTCGTATTCCTGTCCATTAAACGAAACGGTCTTGGAAGACATCCAGGACAGGTCCTTTGTGAGGGCATCCTCCAGCTGATCTGAGGCATCCTTCAGCTCGGAGTGCGCCTCACAAAGAGCGTCCGCTAAGTCTGCCGCATCGTCCTCCCAGTCGTGGATATCCAGACGGGCCTTGCCGATGCGCAGGTGTTCGCAGAGCATGTAGTCGCCCTGGTACTCCCCGTTTAAATAGAGAGAAACGTGGACGCCGTCCAGGGCGTCAAAGCCCATGGCTTTCGCCGTGGAAAATGCTATATCGTTACGCATCAGCGTGCTGTCGTAGTAGTTTGCGAGCAGCACGTAATGCTTGTTTTTTCCTGAATTCAGAAGATCGGTCTTTTTGGAAAGCTTGATCTTATAGGGTTTCTTTGCCGCCATCCAGGTGGAATTGCCCCGGCCTTTGATCTGGATATCGCCTGCGTAGGCAGCGATATCGACGGTGCTGTCTTCGTCCGGCGTCAGGTTCATGGTGGCGTTGATGTAGACATCTTTACTCGCGATCTTACGGTTGTTTTCCGTTTGGATGGAGAGGATGGGCAGGCCGTAGGAGGCGAGGCTTGCAGGTTCGGGAGCGACGGTTTCTGCCGGGGGGGACGGTTCTGTCGCAGGAGAGGAATCTTCCGCGGTGACCGATTCGGCGGTGGAAGGTTCCTGCGATGCATTTTCGGATGTGGCAGCGGTGGTCGAAAGGTTCGGGGCCGTCGTCTGAATTTCTTCCGTGGATGCATACGAAGAAGACTCCGGCGCCACCGAAGCGGTGTGCGCCGAAGCATCCTGTGAAGCGTCTGCCCCGCCTGCGCCGGGGGCACAGGCAGTCAGCAGCAGACTTAAGATAAGTGCCGAAAACCTTGCGGTCTTCTTACTTGTGTTGCGTTTCATTTAGTGAATCCATTTCTCCGTAAAGGTATCCGCCAGGGGATCCATGTTGACTTCGAGGGCGAAAACGGAGGTCTTCAGATCATTCAGATCTACGCCTTCGACCGGCTCGCCGTAGATGCGGTCTTTGATAAATGCTGCGAGGTAGTTGATATCCTCGGCGATCACGGCGTGACCTTCCTTATGGATGTTGATGGCGATGTTGTCCTTAAGACCCAGGAAATCGAAGATCTTTGAGGATGCCAGATAGTTCATCCACATGGAAGGAGCATTGACCCAGTCCTCACTGATGCAGGAACCGATGATGAAGAGGTAGCGGCCGTCTTCGGCAACCAGGCTCGCCAGCATGTGCTGGTCGAACGGAAGCGCCTCGGCAGAGGCGAATTTTCCGAAGTTGTCGTTGAACCAGCCCTTTTCATCGTTGGACTGCAGGGAGCCCAGAGGCTCGTTCGCGGTGTAGGTCACGGCCGAACCTGCGCCCTTCGAAGAGAAGTCGTAGGTCTTGCCTTCCGACATATAGCGGAACAGGGCCAGGCCGCCGGCACCGGAGCAGGAAGGCATGACGATCTTAAAGCGCTTTTCGAACGCGCCGCAGACGGCTGCCGCCTTACCCCAGCGGGATACGCCGGTGATGATGGTGTTTTCTTTGTTGATCGAGAGCTCGGAATCCGCGCCTGCATAGAGGGCGTCGAGTACCTTGCTGCAGCCCCAGGACCATGCCATCAGCACGCCGGTCTGCTCCTTCCAGGAGGTGCCGTAGGGGTACAGATCGTAGAACGCGCCCTTGTGCTCGGAATTATCCGAAGCCACGGGGTAGTTGTAGCCGTCCATGGTGATGACGGCAATGCCGTTCGCGAGCGCGGTCTCCTCGCTGATGCCTGCGTGCATGCCGACCAGAACGGGATAACCGCCGGCCGGAGCCTCGGTCTTCGGGATAGAAACGGTCGCGGTCACGGTCGCTTTCGCGCCCGTGCTCTTACGGGTAATGTTCATGGTGAGCTTGTTGCCGTCCAGCGTGTAGGTCAGCTCCTCATCCGACCCGTCGCGCCATACGCCGTACATATAGTACTGGTACAGGTTTGTGATCTCCTCCGCGCGCTTCTTCCAGTCTTCCTTGGTTTCGATCTTGGTTCCGTCGAGCATCACGAAGGGATCCGCGAGCTCGGAAACCAGAGGAAGCTTTGCGGGAGCGGTAAAGCCGCTGCCGTCGTCGAGCTTGGTGAGTGCTTCCTGAATAGAAGCAACAGCTGCATCGATGGTCTCCTGGGTCGCGCTTTCGTCACCGATCAGTGCCTTCGCCTTCGTTACTTCGTCCGTAACGACTTCGGGGTTCACATACACGGTGAGATCCATCTTTTCGACGGTTGCGATCAGGTTCTCTAAGCGGCGCGTGGTGACGGAGGTCTCTCCGCCGACCTTGCCTTTCAGGACAATGCTGCCCATGACCGAAGGGTTGGACCAGGCATTGCCCGTGGAGTCGAAGAGGTTGATGGTGCCTAAACGGCTGCCGGAGGCGCCGGCGTCATTGACCTGGAGCTCGTAACCCAGGACCATGTCGTTTTGCGGTGTCTCGTTGAAGTCGATGGCGCTCTCGACGATGTAGCCGATCACTTCGCCGGCGGCGTTTTTATACGGCGCGGTCGCAGTGGTGAAACGGCTGATGTCGCCGTGGTCGGCGCTCTTTTCGTTGTCAAAGTTCACGCGGTACTGAACGTCATCCGCTCCGTAGGAAGTCGCGCGGTCATAGAGTTCATCAAGGAAGATCTCGATGGAATCCTGCTCGTAGGTGTTCCCGCTCTTCTTATTCAGAACGGGGTCGGTCACCAGCGCCAGCGTGTACAGGCTGTGGTCGTCCCAAAGTGTTTTCGCGGTAAATGATGCGGCCACAGAGGATGAACTTTTGATCTCAGGCGAAACGATGCCGGCGATTGCCCAGACGTCGTCGATCTCTCCGTCGATCTTCGGTGTCCCGTAGTTGACGATCACGTTACCGTCTGCATCCTTTTCTGCGGTTGGCTCAGGCGCAGTGGTGGGTGCTTCGGTAGGCTCTTCAGTCGTTGCCTCGGTCGGCGCTTCGGTTGCTTCCGCCGTAGTTGGCTCTGCCACGGTGGAGGGAACCGTCGTTTCGGTCGCGGTCGTCTCTGCGGGGGTGGTGGTTTCTGCGGTAGGACTGCTGCTTCCTTCTGCAGAGGTCGCCTTGGGATCGCTGTTTCCGCAGCCAGTGACTAAGCTGGCGGATAACATCACACACGCCAAGGCTTTTGTGTGTTTCTTCATGGTTGCCCCTTTCTCCGGTTTCCCGGATCTTACTATTAAATTGTCTCGGACGATTTGAATAAATCCGTCTTACATATTATACCATAGTTTGGGAAAATGGGGGGCAGTAAAATGCGGCTTATCGCCCAAAAAGAAACCGCGCTTTCTGCTTTCGTCGGGCAGAGCGCGCGGTCCTTATCGTTCATTTTATACTATTCTGTCGTGGTAGGAAGGGGTGACACACCGTCTTCCTCCTCCGGTTTTTTCAGGATCTCTTCCAGCGTGTGCCATCCCAAAACAGCGCATTTTACGCGGGTGGGCATGTGGGAAATGTCTTGCAGGCAGATGGCCTCGTCGAGCTCCTCGAGTTCGTCCTCGGTCGCCTCGCTTTTGATCATCCGAAGGAAGATGTCCTTCAGACGCAGGGCCTCTTCGGTGGTCTTCCCGAGGATCAGGTCGATCATGATGTCGGCGCTGGCCTGGGAAATGGCGCAGCCGGTCCCGACGAAACTGCCCTCGGCGATCTTGCCGTCTTTGATGGTCAGCTGCAGGAGGATGTCGTCGCCGCAGGAAGGGTTCACGCCGCGCATCCAGACGCCCGGGTTCGGGAGAGGATGCTTATTATAGGGGTGCAAGTTATGCGCCGTTAAGATCTCATTGTAAAATGTACGATTATCCATGGAAACTCCTTAGTCGTTGTAGCCCATGAGGCTGCGGATGCGGGATACGGCGTCTGCGAAACGGTCGATCTCGTCGAAGGTGTTGTAGAACATCAGGCTGGCACGCGTCGTAGAGGGAACCTCCATGAATTGGTGCAGCGGCTGCGTGCAATGGTGGCCGGCGCGGACTGCGATGTCAGCCTCCGCCAGGATGGCGGCAACATCGTGCGGATGCACGCCGTCGATGGTAAATGTGATGATGCCGTGATGGTCGGCGGGATCCTGCGCACCGAGGATGTTGACGTGCGGGATCTGCTTCAGGGCGTCGATGGCACGCGCGGTGAGCGCGTCCTCGTGCGCGAGGGCCGCGTTGCGGTCCATGGCCTGCAGATAGCGGATGGCAGCGCCTAAGCCCACGGCTCCGCCCGCATTGACCGTGCCTGCCTCGAACTTATGCGGCAGGGGAGCGTAGGTGACGTCGTCGAGCGTTACGTACTCGATCATCTCGCCGCCGGTCAGGAACGGAGGCATCTTCTCCAGGAGTTTTGCCTTACCGTAGAGCACGCCGATCCCCATGGGTGCGAGCATCTTGTGTCCGGAAAATGCGAGGAAGTCCACGTCGAGCTCCTGCACGTTCACCGGGATATGGGCAATGCTTTGCGAGGCGTCCGCCGCAAATACGGCGCCGGCCTCATGCGCGGCATCGATAAACGGTTTCAGGTCGATGGCGCGGCCGAACACGTTCGACATCTGCGTCATAGCGACGATCTTCGTCTTGCTGTTCAGGAGGGACTTAAACTCCTCCAGAGAGAAATTACCCTCACGGTCGGGGTGGAGGTAGCGCATGGTCGCGCCGACGGCGCGGGCGGCATGCTGCCACGGGAGCATGTTGCTGTGGTGCTCCGCCACCGTGGAGATGATCTCATCTTCTGCGGTCAGGCTGCGTCCCAGGGTGTATGCCAGGAGGTTCAGGCTCTCCGACGCATTACGCGTGAAGATCACCTCACAGGAGTCTTTCGCCCCGATGAAGTCAGCGCAGAGCGCGCGGGCCTCTTCGTACGCATTCGTCGCGATGTTGGACAGTTCGTACAGACCGCGGAACGGGTTGGCGTTCTGCTCGCGGTAAAACTGCTCCACCGCAGCGAGCACAGATACGGGCTTCTGCGAGGTGGCGGAATTATCCAGATAGGCGAGCGACTGACCGTCGATCAAAGGGAAATCCTTACGGATCTTATTAACGTCAAATGTTGATCTCATAGCTACCTCATATGTAGGAAAACCGGAAATCATCCGGTCGTATGGTAAGAATAATGCCAGGATCAAAAAGAGTTTCGTCTTTTCGACCCTGACATTATAACATATCATAGTTAAATAATTCAATACTTACGATTCGGCGATGGTTTCATCCTCGGAAACGAGGCTGAGCAGTTCGCTGCGAAGCTGGCTCTCCGGGATGTGGCGGATGACCGAAGCCATGCGTCCGTCAGCAACCATCTTATATGCGTCTTCTTCGCTCACGCCGCGCGCCTCGAGATAGAAGAGGATCTCTTCTGCCAGGCGGCCCAGCGTCGCGCCGTGCTCACCTTCGACATCCTCCTCACCGCAGAGGATCAGAGGGGAAGTGAGGTTCACGACGGTGTCATCCATCAGCAGCACGTCTTCCTTCTCGGAACCGGATGCGCCCACGCAGCCGCGGATGAAATCGATGGTGCCGCGGAAGTTTTTGCGGGTCGTGCCGCGCAGAACGCCGTTCGAGTAGATCTCGCCGTTCGTGTTCTTACCTGTGAAGCGGATCAGATAACTCTGGTCAATGTCGCTCTCCATGCCGCTCAGGTAGCCGATGTCGTAACGCGCCGAGCTCTTATCGCCCGAAAGCTTCGTCGTGCAGCCTTCATTGACCTCTTTTCCGGAAAATGTCACATGGACGAGTTCGAAGTTCGACTTCTCGCCGAAGTCCGTTCCGGCGTTGCCGAAGTAGCGGACAGCCTCGGAGAGACGCTTCGTCTGCACCAGAGTTACGTTTGCGTTCGCCTGCGCCAGGATCTTCACGTCGGTAAGGCCGGTCACGGGAGCCGTGCCGCGCACGTCCATCAGGACGGTGAGGTCGCTGCCCTCCGAAACGAAGAAGCGGAAAGCGTTTACATAAGCCGCGTCCGAAAGCTCGGGCATGGCGTCATAGTCGATCAGGATCGTGATCGTGTTGTTTTTCGTGCCGGGAGCGACGACATACATCAGGGATGCAGGCGCGTTCTCGGAGATGAAGTGGTCGAAATCCGGGCCCATGCCGGTCTCGATCGATTCAAATGCCGTGTCGGTCGGACGGAGCGAGAAGGAGCCGGAGATCGTGATGCCTGCCGGGGCCTCCTGCAACGTATTCGTCAACTCGACGGTCTTCTGGTTTACTTTCAACCGGTTCCAGGTCGTCATGGGAAGACGGTTGATGATCATCTTGTTTTCTTCCATAGCTGACCTCCTAACCGATGCTTCCGACCATCTCAAGCCGGATCAGATTATTCATTTCGATCGCGTATTCCAAAGGAAGTTCTTTGGATACATTGTCCGCGAAACCACTTACGATCATGGCGCGTGCTTCCTCTTCGGACATGCCGCGGCTCATCAAGTAGAAGATCGAGTCGTCGCTGATGCGGCCGATCTTCGCCTCGTGTCCGACGTCGGCGTCCTGCGTGCGGACGTCCATGACGGGGATGGTATCGGAGCGGCTGATGTCATCCAACATCAGGGATGCACAGTCGACCGTGGACTTAGCGTTCTTCGCGGTATTGCGGATCTCCACGGAACTGCGGAAGGTCGAAGTGCCGCCACTCTTCGAGATACCCTTCGAGCTGACGATGGACTTCGTGTCGCGGCCGATGTGGACCACCTTCATGCCGGTGTCGAGGTTCTGTCCCTCTCCGGCAAATGTGATACCGGTGTACTCCAGGGAGGAGCGGTCGCCCTTCAGGATGGTCATCGGGTAGAGATAGGAAACGTGGGAGCCGAAGGAGCCGGAGACGAATTCCATACGTCCGCCTTCCTCGACGAGGGCACGTTTGCTGTTCAGGTTGTACATGTTTTTCGACCAGTTTTCGATGGTTGAGTAACGAAGGCGTGCGTTTTTCGCCACGAAGAGTTCGACCGCGCCTGCGTGCAGGTTCGCGATGTTGTACTTCGGGGCGGAGCAGCCTTCGATGAAATGCAGGTCGGCGCCTTCATCCACGATGATGAGGGTGTGCTCGAACTGGCCGGCGCCGGGCGCGTTCAGACGGAAGTAGGACTGCAGCGGGATCTCGACCTTTACGCCCTTCGGAACGTAAACGAAGGAACCGCCCGACCATACCGCGCCGTGCAGGGCCATGAATTTGTGGTCATACGGGGTGAGGAGCTTCATGAAATGCTCCTCGATCATATCGGCGTATTCGCCTTTCATCGCGGACTCGAGGTCGGAATAGATCACGCCCTTCTCCGCAACTTCTGCCTTCATGTTGTGGTAAACGAGCTCGGAGTCGTACTGTGCGCCGACGCCCGCGAGCGAGTCACGCTCTGCCTGCGGGATACCGAGCTTTTCGAAGGTTTCCTTAATCTCCGCGGGGACTTCTTCCCATTTCGCGGTCATCTTCGAATTCGGACGGACGTAGGTGACGATGTTATCCATGTTCAGTCCGTCGAGCGACGGGCCCCAGTTCGGAAGCCTGTGCTTATAATACAGGTCCAGGCACTTCAGGCGGAACTCGCGCATCCACGCGGGGTCGTCCTTCTCACGCGAGATCGTCTCCACGATCTCCGGAGTCAGGCCTTCATTGACCTTATAATAGTGTTCGTCGTCGTAGCCGTAACGGAAATCGTATAGGCTACGGTCGACGTCATCGATCCATGTTTTTTCTTTCATAGAAATGTCCTGTTCTAGCTCTCGTAGGGCAAATTACTTCAAATACTTTTCAAAACCGTGTTCGTTGATCTCATCCACGAGCTCGCGTCCGCCGGTCTCGACGATGCGACCATCGACCAGAACGTGGGTGTAATCCACCTGCAGGGACTCGAGGATCTTAGTGCTGTGGGTAATGATGATCATGGCGCCTTCACCGGATTCGTGGAAGGTGTGAACGCCGCGGGAAACGGTGCGGACGGCGTCGATATCCAGGCCGGAGTCGGTCTCGTCGAGGATGGCGAGGTCAGGGTTCAGCATGAGCATCTGCAGGATCTCTGCCTTCTTCTTCTCACCGCCGGAGAAACCGACGTTCAGGTCGCGCTCCGCGTAGCTGACATCCATGTCGAGGATGTCCATCTTCTCCATCAGTTGGCGACGGAAGGGGAGCAGACGCATCTTCTCGCCGGTCTTCACATCCATGGAGTTGCGGATGAAGTTGGAGAGGGAGATGCCCGGTACTTCGATCGGGGTTTGGAAGGACAGGAACAGGCCGGCCTTCGCGCGGTCGCAGACGTCCATATCCAGGAGGTTCTCGCCCTTAAAGGTTACATGGCCCCCGGTGACTTCGTATTTCGGGTGGCCCATGAGGGTATTACCGAGAGTGGATTTACCCGCGCCGTTCGGTCCCATGATGACATGGGTCTCGCCTTTGCGGATGCTAAGGTCGATCCCGTGGAGGATCTCAGTCTCTCCGACGCGGACCGAGAGGTTCTCGATCTTTAAGATTTCTTCTGACATATATATCTCCATTCTAGGGGCACGGGCCCCGGAAAAACTTCCCGTGGAAAATGGATCTCGGCGGGAATAATTAAAGGTTATTTGGGAAAACCGTTTACAGTATACTAGAAGCGGGAACGAAAATCAAGCGAATTTCGTCAGAATCCAAAAAATAGTTAGCATAGGGTAACCGCTTTTTTATCTTGATTTTAAAAAGGGAATTCGCTATAATAGTTAGCAGGTTTTTTCTAACCGATGAAGGAATATCGTTTCCTTGCATATATAACATAAGTAGATTAAGGAGATTATTATGGTCAAGTTGTATGACGGCGGAGCGTATCTGGTAAACGGAGAAACGCTGGTTGCGGATGATTCGGAGGCGCAGTTGCAGCTGCAGGCGCTTACCGGAAAAGAGATCGATAAAGAAGAAGCGCGTAAGGAAACCATGGCGTATGGTATCCTTCAGAAACACAATACATCCGGCGACCCGAAGAAGCTGAAGGTCCGCTTTGATGCATTGACCTCCCATGATATCACGTTCGTAGGCATCATCCAGACGGCACGTGCCAGCGGACTGGAGAAGTTCCCGGTTCCCTACGTACTTACCAACTGCCACAACAGCCTCTGTGCGGTCGGCGGCACCATCAACGAGGATGACCACATGTTCGGCCTGTCCTGCGCGAAGCGTTACGGCGGCGTTTATGTTCCGCCTCATCAGGCAGTCATCCACCAGTTTGCACGTGAGATGCTGGCTGGTTGCGGTAAGATGGTCCTCGGTTCGGACAGCCACACCCGTTACGGTGCTCTGGGTACCATGGCGGTCGGCGAAGGCGGTCCCGAGATCGTTAAGCAGCTTTTGAATAAGACTTATGATATCAACCTTCCGGGCGTTGTCGCTGTCTACCTGACCGGTAAGCTTCAGCCCGGCGTAGGCCCGCAGGACGTGGCTCTGGCCATCATCGGCGAGGTCTTCGCAAACGGTTATGTAAATAATAAAGTTATGGAGTTCGTAGGCCCCGGCGTTGCGAACCTGAGCGTGGATACACGTATCGGCATCGATGTTATGACGACCGAGACCACGTGCCTGTCTTCCATCTGGCGTACCGACGATCAGGTGAAGGATTGGCTGACCATGCATGGCCGCGCAGACGCATATAAGGAGCTCGATCCGGGCACAGTCGCTTACTACGACGGCGTGGTCTGCGTGGATCTTTCTACGGTAAAGCCCATGATCGCGATGCCGTTCCATCCGAGCAACACCTACACCATCGACGAGGTCAATGCAAACCTTTCCGACATCCTTTCCGAGGTCGAGAAGAAGGCGAAAGTCAGCCTCGGCGATAAGGTTCCTTATACATTGCATGATAAGATCCGCAATGGTCGTCTCTATGTGGAGCAGGGCGTTATCGCAGGTTGCGCCGGCGGTGGTTTCGAGAACCTCTGCGACGTAGCAGACCTGCTGAACGGCCAGAGCATCGGAGCAGATGTTTTCTCACTTTCGATCTATCCGGCATCCCAGCCCATCTTCATGGAACTGATCAAAAACGGCGCTGCCGCAAAACTGATGGCTACGGGCGCAACGCTTCGTACCGCATTCTGCGGACCTTGCTTCGGCGCAGGTGATGTTCCGGCAAATAACGGCCTGTCCATCCGTCATTCGACACGTAACTTCCCGAACCGTGAGGGTTCGAAGGTCACCGCAGGCCAGATCGCATCCGTGGCACTGATGGATGCACGTTCCATCGCAGCGACCGCGTTGAATAAGGGTTACCTGACACCGGCGACGGACATCGATGTGAACTACACAAAGCCCAAGTATTTCTTCGATAAGACCATTTACGAGAACCGTGTATACAACGGTTTCGGTAAGGCAGATCCTTCGGTTCCGATCACCTTCGGCCCGAACATCAAGGACTGGCCTTCCATGGTCGCATTGACCGATAACTTAGTACTCAAAGTCGTTTCCGAGATCCACGATCCGGTAACCACGACGGACGAGCTCATCCCCTCGGGTGAGACTTCTTCTTACCGTTCCAACCCTCTGGGTCTGGCTGAGTTTACGCTCTCCAGAAAGGATCCTGCTTATGTCGGTAAGGCAAAGGCTGTCCGCGCGGACGAAGAGAAGCGCAGAGCAGATGCTTCCTTAAGCGGCGTGAGCGCTGAGGCAGCTGCAGCGATCGAGACGATCCGCGCGCAGTTCCCGAACGTTTCCGCAGAGAACACCGGTATCGGAAGCACGATCTACGCTGTGAAGCCGGGCGACGGTTCCGCACGTGAGCAGGCAGCTTCCTGCCAGAAGGTACTCGGCGGCTGGGCGAACATCGCGAAGGGTTACGCTACGAAGCGTTACCGTTCTAACCTGATCAACTGGGGCATGCTGCCCTTCACATATCCGGATGAGGCACTTCCGTTTGCAAACGGCGACTACCTCTTCGTTCCGAATGTACGCCAGGCGATCGTCACGAAGGCGACCGAGATCCCGGCTTACGTTGTAAAAGACGGAGCATTGACCGCATTCACGCTGAACATGGGTGAACTGACCGACGATGAGAGAAAGATCATCTTGGACGGTTGTCTGATCAACTTCTATCGCGAATAATCAATTATTTTAGCGAATAAGAGAACTGGTCTTGACATCGGTGCATTGAGGAGGCTATTATGAATCTAGTGTTTAAGCGAAAACTGCCCATCCCCAAAGAGATAAAGGAGCAGTATCCGCTTTCGGATGAATTGGCAGCCGTGAAGGCGGCGCGTGATGAAGAGATCCGCAAAGTGTTTACCGGGGAAGATGACCGTTTTGTCGTGATCATCGGCCCCTGTTCTGCGGACAATGAAGACGCGCTCATCGATTATCTTCATCGGCTGGCACGCGTACAGGAGAAGGTGAGTGATCGCCTGATCCTCATCCCGCGTATCTATACAAATAAGCCCAGAACCACAGGTGAGGGCTATAAGGGTGTTTTGCATCAGCCGGATCCGTCGAAGGCTCCGGATATCCTGCAGGGTCTGATCGCCATCCGCAAGATGCACATGCGTGCGATCGCGGACACGGGCCTTTCGTCTGCAGACGAGATGCTCTATCCCGAAAACTATCGTTATCTGAACGACCTTTTGTCGTATGTCGCAGTCGGCGCGCGGTCTGTTGAGGACCAGCATCACCGCATGACCGCCAGCGGCATGGACGTTCCGGTCGGCATGAAGAACCCTACCAGCGGCGACCTTGCAGTTATGATGAATTCCGTGGTCGCAGCGCAGGCGGGGCATAGTTTCATTTACCGCGGATGGGACGTGGAGTCGACGGGAAATCCGCTCGCGCACACGATCTTACGCGGCGCGGTAAATAAACTGGGCCAGACGAGCCCGAACTATCATTACGAGGATCTGCGCTTCCTGTATGAACTCTATCAGAAGCGTGACTACAAAAACCCGGCGTGCGTTGTGGACACGAACCACGCGAATTCCGGTAAGCAGTTTAAGGAGCAGATCCGCATCGCGAAGGAAGTCCTGCATAGCCGCAAGCATTCGCCGGACATCTATGGTCTGGTGAAGGGCCTGATGATCGAGAGTTACCTCGAGGAAGGTTGTCAGAAAGTCGGCGAGGGCATCTACGGAAAGTCCATTACGGATCCGTGCCTGGGCTGGGAAGACAGCGAGAATCTGATCTACACCATCGCCGAGATGTGCTAAAGGGAGGCCATTTCGGACGTACAGAGAGGAACAGATATGAAACGCAGAAGAGTATTTTGTCTATGTTTTGCCATGCTGCTTTTCGCCTTTGTTTTCGGGTGCGGAAACGACGATAAGAAAGAAACGACCGTTTCGACCAGGGATGCGATATCGCTTGATGACTCACTCATTATGGATGTACACAGGAAGAGCATGGCGTTGCTTTCCGAAGAAGAGTTTTTCGCCGACGTACCAGGTAATTCCGTGAAAGTCATCGTTGCCGGAAACGGGGAGATCACCGTTGAAGGAATGGGCTCCAAGAGTTCGAAATTCCTGCAGCTTTTGAGGACATATGTTTACGGTTCGGATACGCCGACGTATAAGTTTGCTTCTGAGGTATACCGGAACGGAGAACCTACTACGGTGGAATTTACGTTCAATTATGCGCTTTATTCGTGGTCATCGACTGTCCAAAACAGTAATGAAGGCTCCAGGTATTGTTGGGGACGGTAATGTCGCCAAAAAGATAAAAGATCACACAAACGGTCGTACCGGGTGCGACCGCGACATTTACCGTTGCGGCAACAGGAACAGGAACATTAAAATAGAGGAACAGATATGAAACGCAGAAGAGTATTTTGTCTATGTTTTGCCCTGTTGCTTTTCGCCTTTGTTTTCGGGTGCGGAAACGACGATAAGAAGGAAACGACTGAACCGACCATCTCGAGTGCGGACGCGATCCGCCTTGATGATACGTTGATTCAAAACGTTGATCGAAAATGTCAGACCCTGCTTGCAGAAGAGGAGTTTTACAGGAACGCAACATCGACTGTAAAGGTCGAGGTGTATGGAAACGGAGAGATCACAGTCAGAGGATTGACAAATGGTACGAAATTCGTGCAGCTTTTGAAGACGAATGTCTACGGAGCGGAGACCGCAACGTATTCGTTTGCTTCCGAGGTATATCGACAGGGTAGTGCGACAACGTTGGAGTATACATTCGACAATAACTTGTACATTTGGAAATCCCGTATATATAATTATAATATAGGGTCCAAGTATTGCGGAATAATACATTAATTCTGCCCGAAACAGATAGATCACACAAACGGCCGGCCCGGGAAGGACCCGGCGGTATTGTGATCCTATAGAAATCCACAGGAAAGGAGGTTTAGGAGGCCATCGAGGATGGCAGTAACCGGACAGATCGTTTACGCTCCGTGTGCGAGAAGTACAGAATTAGGGGATGAAGAGGGCGAAACGGTTGGTTCCATGACGGGATCCATAAGTTCAAAGAGCAGGTTAGGGAAAGGCCGGCTTTTGAGAAATCGGATCATCGAAGAAAACTTTTGGTTTAGACACAGAGAAAATGTGTAAATCTAGGAGGGAAATCTCATGAATGAAAACAAGAAAAGGCGGCTTTTGTCGCTTTTGCTCGTCGTGCTCATGCTCGTTATGATGCTTCCAGTGGAGGGCTTTTCGGAAGTAGTAGACGCAGCAGCAACCATCACGACACAACCGGCGGATAAGACCGCCTCGCCTGGAACGACCGCGACATTTACCGTTGCGGCAACAGGAACAGGAACATTAACCTATCAATGGCAGTCACGAAAGAATGAGTCTGCTGCATGGTCGAATTCCGGCCAGAGCGGCGCGAAGACGAAGACACTTTCCGTAGCAGCGATCGCCGGATTAGACGGCTGGCAGTTCCGCTGCATCGTGACGGATGGAAACGGACAAAAGGCAACCTCGAGAGTTGCCACCTTGTATATCAACGTACCGAAGATCACCACACAGCCGAAGAGTACCTATGCAGACGCAGGTACCACGGCGAAATTTACGGTGGCGGCAACCGGTACGGGAACAATTAAATATCAGTGGCAGTCGCGGAAGGATTCTTCGGCGACTTGGTCCAATTCCGGCCAAAATGGAGCGAAAACAAAGACACTTTCCGTTGCAACTTTAGCTGGCTTACACGGTTGGCAGTTCCGTTGCATCGTGACCGATGGAAACGGAAATACAACAGCATCCAACGCAGCTACTCTGTATGTGAAGCCCGGGTTCGTTACTCAGCCGAAGGACGTAAGCGTGGCAGCCGGGGACACAGCGACATTTACCGTAGTGGCACTGGGTAAGGGAACCTTGAAATACCAGTGGCAGCTGCGTGTGAATGCGACGTCCGCGTGGATCGATTTTGACGAGAACGGTTCAAAGACGGCCACACTTTCAGGACCTACGATGGCTGAATTCAACGGCTGGCAGTTCCGTTGTATCGTGACCGACGCGAACGGACAGAAAGCGATCTCCGACGTGGCGACGATGAACATCATTCCGAAGATCACGTCGCAGCCCACGAACCAGATGGCAGCCGTTGGAGAAACAGCGAAATTTACGGTGGCAGCGACCGGAACGGGAACCCTGAAATATCAGTGGCAGTCCCGCAAGAATTCTTCCTCCGCATGGTCGAATTCCGGCCAGAACGGCGCGAAGACGAAGAATTTGTCCGTAGCAGTTATTTCCGGTTTGAGCGGCTGGCAGTTCCGTTGCGTAGTGATCGATGGAAACGGACAGAAGGCATATTCCGACGTGGCTACCGTGACCATAAAAGCAGCAACAACGAATTATGTGACCTATAAGCAGTTCGGCGCAAAGGGCGACGGCAAGACCAACGACTATGCGGCGATCGTGGCAACGCATGCTTATGCAAATGAACACAATCTGCCCGTAAAGGCGGATAAGGGAGCGGTTTACTATGTTGATAAGATGGACGCTTCAAACCCGAAGGGTGCCATCATCAAGACCAATACAGACTGGACCGGTGCAGAATTCTTTATCGATGACTCTAAGCTTAAGGTCGCATCGTATTCTTTTGACAAGAAAGATAATATGTCCGTTACCTTTCCTGAGGGATGGGACGGCAAGTGTTTCCTGTTTACGATCGAACCGAGCGTAGTCTATAAAAATACATGGATCAACTACGGCATCTGGTGGAGATTAAACAACGGAAAATGGACATGGTACTACGATAAAGATAAGCAGCCCGGTGACATCAAGATCTATATCGGTTTGGATCCCGGGATAGGCTCGTATAGCAATTCACAGTACGTTTCTAATCCGACGGGAGCTATAAACATGAAGAATAAGACGTTCTCGAAGGATACGACAAAACTGGAAGGATCTTTCAGCGAAAAGGCACTGTATTCCCTGAGAACCGAATCCACTAAGAGATGGGGCAGATTTGGCTGGGAAGGTTCGAATTCCAGTCTTATCCCTCAGGAAGAGTGCGTCATCGTAGATACAGACGGAAAGATCGATCCGATATCGAAACTTCAATGGGATTGGGATGAGATCACCGAGATCCAGAAGAGTTATATCGATGATAAGCAGCTTACGGTCAAGGGCGGAAAGTTTACGACGAAGGTCAATACGATGTGGTCTAGCGGATATATTTACCGCGGTATCTCGATCGAGCGTTCCAACGTTTTACTCGAGGGCGTAGAGCACTATCTGACCGGTGAAGAGGCAGAGTATTCTAAAGACAGCTTCGGTTTCAGCACGCTCTTTAACAGAAATGATGTATTTGCGAGATATGGTGCTCCTTACCAGGGCTTCTTCCGCTTGGATCATTGTGCATATGTTACTTTGAAGGATTGCGTATTCTCGAACCGTCATCGTGTATTCTATAAGTACGTACCTTCCACAGGCGAATGGAGAAATGACTCCTCTACAGCGTCGTATGATTTCTATGCAGAATACTGTGTCGGCATTACGTTGGACGGATGTAAATCCGCAAAGACGATCGATTACGAGCCGGATTATGTAAAGGGCCTGCTCGGACTCGGTCCGAAGGTCGATCCGGTTTATGATGTGAACGAGGATGGTATCGTCGGTATCATGGACGACCTCAGATGGGGAGTTACCGGTACGAACTACTGCAAGAGCCTCGTTGTTCAGAACGGTTGTGAGATCAACCGTATCGACGCGCATAAAGGAACGTATGGACTGACTGTTACGGATTCAACTTTGGGTCATTATGGTGTAGCGGTTGTCGGTTTTGGTAAACTGAAGATCGAAAACTCTAAGATCTATTCCGATTATCTGGTGAACCTGAGAAGAGATTTCGGCAGTGCCTGGTATGGCGATGTTGAGATCAACAACGTATACTGGAATATCGGAGAACAGTATTCGCCGTCGATGATCTTCGCCAGCTATCTGCCGGATAAGGGATATGGTTACGACACGATCGATTCCGGCAAAAAGTATCCGAATGGCGATCCGTATCTGTACTATAGCCAACTGCCGACGAACATTACGATCAGCAATCTTACGATCGACGCAAGAGGTGTGACCAACAGAGCACTGTTTACGTCAGGATTGGCTGTATATGAGAGCCCGTTCCTTTCATTAAAGAAAGTTATTGACGATAAGTTCCTGATGGATCGGACGCAGTATATGTTCCCGTTGAAACCTACGGAAACTATCCAGTTGAGCAATATAACTATGATCAAGAACCCTATGTTTAGCCAGACTACATTGGATAATTTTGTTTTGGTGAGACCGCACCCGGATTATCATACTGAGTACTTCTTCGACAAAACGCAAATGAACGATATTACCATTAAATTGATCACTCAGAATAAGAAGTGAGTTAAACAAAGGAAGGACAGGATCCATGAATAATAAACGCAACAGGCTGTTAGCAGCCTTTCTCGCGGTGATCATGGCGCTTGTTTCGGCGGTGGGTCTCGGAAACGGGACCTACGCCGCTCCGGCGACATTGACCATCTCAACACAACCGACGGATCAGACCGTTACGGTTGGGGACGTCGCGACGTTTACCGTGGCGGCGACCGGATCGGGAACGCTTTCTTATCAGTGGCAGTCCCGTAAGGATGCTTCCGCAAGCTGGACGAATTCCGGGCAGAGCGGAGCGAGAACGAAAACATTGTCCGTAGCGACCACGACCGGCTTAAACGGCTGGCAGTTCCGTTGCATCGTAACGGATGCGAACGGACAGAAGACGTCGAATACGGCGGTGGTGTACGTAGCACCGAAGATCACCACGCAGCCGGCAAATGCTTATGCGCAGCCCGGCAGCACGGCGAAGTTCACGATAGCGGCGACCGGTAAGGGCCCGTTAAAATATCAGTGG
Organism: Lachnospiraceae bacterium; assembly: GCA_017548765.1. Taxonomy (GTDB): domain Bacteria; phylum Bacillota; class Clostridia; order Lachnospirales; family Lachnospiraceae; genus UBA1201. The sequence continues at coordinate 19,262 of JAFYZH010000021.1, forward strand.
CAGTCCCGTAAGGATGCGAATTCGACATGGTCGAATTCCGGACAGACCGGAGCGAACAGTACGACGCTGTCGGTAGCGTCACTGGCCGGTTTAAATGGCTGGCAGTTCCGTTGTGTCGTAACGGACGCAAACGGACAGAAAGCTTATTCGGATATCGTTAAGTTATTTACCGCGTCAGCCATCCTGACGCAGCCGAAGGATACGAAGGTAAGTGCGGGATCCACGGCGAAATTCACGGTCGAAGCATGCGGAAACGGGTCGTTCACCTATCAGTGGCAGTCTCGTAAGGACGCGAGCGCGACCTGGTCGAATTCCGGACAGAGCGGCGCGAAGAGCGCGACCTTATCCGTATCTGCGATCGCAGGCTTAAACGGCTGGCAGTTCCGCTGCGTAGTAAAGGATGCGAGCGGAAAGACAATCGTTTCCGATGCAGCAACTTTGTACATCATCCCGAAGATCACATCGTGGCCGAAGGACCAGAGCGTGACCGCGGGAACGACGGCAACATTTAGCGTGGCGGCGACCGGCGCAGGCACGCTGAAGTATCAGTGGCAGTCCCGGAAAGACTCTACGCAGGCATGGACGAACTCCGGCATGAGCGGCGCGAAGACAGCGACCCTGTCGGTAGCGACGATCGCCGGCTTAAACGGCTGGCAGTTCCGCGTCATCGTAACGGATGCGAACGGACAGAAGACAACTTCGAATGTAGTAACATTGACCGTAACGAGCGGACAGACATCATCCACTGCGACTTACATGAACAGCAAGTTCACGAAGAATATGCCGCAGGCGACGATCGTTACCCCGAAAAATCCTTCCGCTGAGGAGGTATATGCCGCAGGTCTTCTGCAGAAGTATATTCAGGAAGAAGACGGCTATCTGCCGCAGATCGTGACAGACGCGACCTCTCAGGGCAGCCGCTTTGAGATCTCCGTCGGAGCTACGAACCGCCCGCACGGCACGGCGAAATACAGTTCCAACGACAGTTATTCCATCAAGTCCTACACAAATGGTATTTCGATCACGGGCGTAGGTAAGTTGGGCCTGATGCACGGAGCGATGCGCTTCCTGGAGGCATTCGGCGGCTACTACTACCTGTCTTGGAACGACCTGTATGTGACGAACCAGGATCATTTCAAATATGAGACATCCGGCATCAGCATCGACTACGAGAGAGCGTTCGTATTTACCGATATGGACATTTGCTTCTCGAGCATCAATCCGACCAGCGACCTGACAGACCCGTACTACGGAAAAGGTAAGCCGAGCGGTTATCAGCCGCCGCGCACCGGTCGTCTGTTCTCGTTGGCGTTCGGCTTGAACGGTTTCTACGCAGATACATACTGCCTGCCGAAAACCGAGGCAGGACGTGAGACCTGGTATCTCACAGCCAGCAAGACCTCTCAGTACTCGGGCGGAACGCCGATCGACGGCCTCGCAGCCGGTCAGGTACACACGCTCACTGCTGAGTTCCTTCCCGCTAGTGTTTACTTCGACAGCCATCCGGAATGGTATGCGGCCAATGTCTGGAACAGCAAGGAAGAGCTTCGTAAGCCGGACAGCGAAAGACAGCGTACGAAGAACCAGCTGTGTCCGTACATGCTTTTGCATGATCCGCAGGCATACGCCCTCGTTTTGCAGCATTGTAAAGATATGATCGCGAACAGTTACGATCCCAACGCGCCGATCCAGATCATTTCCGTTTCGAAGAATGACGGTCCCGATCTGTGTATGTGCTCGTTGTGTATGAAAGACCGCATTGCCCACGGAGACAGCTCGGGCATGCACGAGTCGATCGAGTACGTTCAGCTGATCAACCAGCTTTCAAAGGATCTCCATAAAAACGGCGCTTATCCGAACCTCTACATCGACACGCTCGCTTACGAGTGGACCGTAGAGGCACCCGGCGACCTGAAGTGCGATGACCACGTGATCATTCGCTGGGCACCGATCCGCAGATGCTATGGTTGCTATCTGGATGCGACCTATACAACGACCGTGAATGGTAAGCAGGTTGAAAAAGGACACGAGACAAATAAGAAGTACTACGAAGAACTGGTTAAGTGGTCGGAGTGCTGTGACCACCTGTGGATCTGGGATTACAACACGAATTTCCTGACGACGGCGGGCCCGTACGCGAATATCGACGTTATGCAGCATGACCTTAAACTGTATAAACAGCTCGGCGTAGAAGGCGTTTACCTTCAGAGCAATGCGAGACATTTGGAGTCGGACTCCGAGTTCGGCGACATCCGCAACTACATCGAAGGCCGCCTGCTTCAGGATCCCACCAGAAACTACGAGGATGAACTGGCGTTTATCACGGATGCATTGTACGGCGATGCCGGCAAGCATGTTCGTGAGTACATGAAGCACATGGAGCAGCAGGCATCATACCACCACCAGGTCGCTGCGCACAGAGATGACGTGAATATGTATGACCGTCCGATCTATTCGACGTACGCGGGCGTACATTCGTGGGACGGCGGAGATCACGCTTACCGCATGCCCGACACCGAGATCGGTATCTGCGAAGGCCTCTGGAAGGAGATCAATGCGATCGCGAAGACCCAGCCTGCAGAAGTTCAGAAGCGGATCAAGAAACTCGAATTCTCCTGGAGGCTGGTGAAGTCGACACTGAATGTTTATGAGTTCGGCGATCCGAATACGTATGCGTCGGAGAATGAGAAACTCATCAGCGACATGAAGAACGCAGGAGTTACTTACTTCTCGACTATCAACGGGAAGACGATCTCGAGCTGCACGTATACCGGAAACCATCCGGATAACTGGTACAGATCTTCGGATCAGGTGATCGGTAAGTTTACGAGTACAAATCCGAAAACGACACGTGAGCCTGCAATTCCGAAGCAGCTGTTCGTATACTACAAGTAATTAATTTTCATTCGGGCGGGGTATCCGTCCCGAAATAGGGAGCAGGCCTCCGGGGAAACCCGGGGGCCTGCTTTTGTTTTGCCTGCGCTCGGGGAGCGGGGGCGAACGGGCCCGGGGACGAAAGGGACTGAGGACGTTCAAGTTTTGCGAAGAGGCGGTTTTACATGGAGTGAAGACGGAGTACGGTAAATGCTGGGACTTCGGCAGGTGCCTTCCGTAAGGGTCGCACAGCGTGTGAAAAGAGGTTCGATTTTCGGGCGGTTTTTTGCGTATTATCCGTCAATGAAGAGTTTTCAGAAAGCGGTTTTGGGGTTGACAAATGAAGGGGCTTTGGTAAAATGGAGGTACGTCGGAAATGACCGACGTATCCTTTTAAATTTCCCATAGATGAATGAGGCCGCGAGGTGCGGCGAGAACTGAATAAACTATGATTTTGCTTCCGGGGAGCGCTCCGGCGGCGGGGTTTTTGCACCCTTTTTTCAGAAAGGAGACGAGATGAAACCATTGGTCGGGATCTTAGATCATGAGAAGGACTACGGGGAGAGACTGGCGGCATTTATCGCCAAGCAGCCGTCGGTACCCTTTGATGTTGTGTTGTTTTCAAGCGCGGAGAAACTTCGGGAATACATGCGAAGCAAAACGCCGGATTTACTGCTTTTGGGGCTCGGTTCGGAGGACGTTCCGGACGACATCGGCGCCGCGCCAACGATGTATCTGACGGAGGAGAAGCCGGCGGGCGCGGCGGCGGACGACTCGATCTGGCGCTATAGCGGCGCGCAGGAGATCCTCAGGCAGCTCTCGCTACGGATACGGCCGGCGGGCGCACACCCCGGGGAGGGCGAGCGGTTGCAGATATTTACGGTCTATTCGCCGGCGACCAGGTGCCGCAAGACGGAGTTTTCGATCGCGCTGGCAGGGAGGATGAGCGATCGTGCACGAACGCTGTTTATCACGTTTGAAGAGTATGGTTATATTCCCTCGGGGACGGAACTGACTTCGGAGGCCATGACGGATCTGTCGGATGTGATCTTCTACATCGGGCAGGGCGCATTTGCCGGGAAGTTACCGCGGTTTTTGCAAATGGTGGAGGGCCTGGAGTTCATCGCGCCGGTACGCTGTCCGCAGGATATCCGAACCCTGGACGGGGCGGAGGCGGTGGCGCTGATTCGCACCCTTGCAGCAGAGGGGAAATACGATTGCATCGTGGTGGATGCGGGGTACGCCCTGGGAGATGTTCGGCCGCTTTTAGCCGCGTCGGACCGGATCTTCGTGCCGAGCCGGCACGACGTGATCTCGACTGCCCGGGTGGAAGCGTTTCGCAGTTTTCTGGTGGCCTCGGGCTGCACGCAGGAGGCAGAGAAGTTGGAAGTGATGTATCTGCCGGACGGGGGCGAGCCCACGGAGCAGCCGTACGTAGGGTTGTCAGAAAGACAGGCGTTTTTCCTGCATGTGTTCGAAGGAGAATTGATGGAGCACGCGGATCGTGTGTTGCATGAGGGTCGCACGGCCTGCGCAGTTTCGTAAGGGACGGTCGGAGAGGTTTGAGGAAGGGGCTGTAAGCCACGATGGAGGAATATTCACGGGAGTTGTTTGCCCGGCTGCGTACGGGAGTGTTGGAGGCGATCGAGTGGACCGGGACGCCGGATGACGGGCAGATCCGCTCGAAGATCGATGAGGCGCTGGCGGCGGAGGAGCAGGTGCGGCGCATGCCGGCAAAAACGCGCATTCGCCTGGGGAGAGACCTGTTCGACAGTCTGCGCCGTTTCGATGCGATCACAGAACTGCTGGAGGACGGAAGCGTCAGTGAGATCATGGTTAACCGGGCAGATGTGATATTTTACGAGAAGGGCGGTAAGTTGCAGACCTACGGGCGTAGTTTTTCGAGTGAGGCGGCGCTGGCGGATATCATCCAGATGATCGTTTCAAAAGTGAATCGTCAGGTCAATGCTTCGTCGCCGATCGTGGACGCCCGTCTGGAGGACGGAAGCCGCATCAATATCGTGTTGCCGCCGGTCGCGCTGGACGGGCCGGTACTGACGATACGAAAGTTCCCGACTTCGATGATGACCATCGAAAAGATGGTGGAGCTCGGGACATTGACCGCGGAAGCGGCAGAGTACCTGCGCGTGCTGGTGCGGGCACGGTACAACATATTTATCTCGGGCGGGACCGGTTCCGGGAAGACCACGCTGCTGAATGCGTTATCCGGCTTCATACCGGAGACCGAGCGGGTCATCACGATCGAGGACTCTGCGGAACTGAAACTGCAGCACATCCCGAACCTGGTGCGTTTGGAGACGAAGAATGCGTCCGCCGACGGAAGCGGCGGCGTGACCATCCGCGATCTCATTAAAAGCGCACTGCGTATGCGCCCGGCCCGAGTCGTGGTCGGCGAGGTCCGCGGCGGGGAGGTCATCGACATGTTGCAGGCGATGAATACCGGGCACGACGGGTCATTGTCCACGGGACATGCAAACTCGCCGCGGGACATGCTGAGCCGGTTGGCGACGATGGTGCTCACGGGCGGAGTGGATATCCCGTTGCCGGCGGTGGTGGCCCAGATCGCATCGGCGATCGATATCCTGATCCATGTTGCGAGACTGCGCGACGGAAGCCGCAGGATCCTGTCCATCCACGAGGTCACGGGGACGCAGGACGGGCAGATCACCACACAGGAATTATTCGCGTTTCATGAGAACGGAGAGAAGGAGGGGCGCATTGAGGGGAAACTCTACAAGACCGAAGCCAGGCTCCGAGGAAGAGAAAAACTATATTTTTCAGGACTGTCTTTGGGGGATGATGTTGCTGGTGGCTCTTAGCTGGCTGTTCTTTCATTCGCTGTCGGCGACGATCCTGCTTCTGCCGTTGCTTCGTGTGTTGCACGTAGAGCGGGAGAAGGGGCGGCGGCAGAAGCGTGAGCACGAGAAGCGCGTGATGTGTAAGGACGCGGTCATGAGCCTAGCTTCGTCGATGGCGGCCGGATACTCCATGGAAAATGCATTGATACGTTCGCGAAAGGAGCTGATCCGCCTCTGGGGGGAGGAGGCGTACATCGTGGACCGGTGGCGGAAGATGGAGTGGCAGGTGCACGGGATGCATGTGCCGGCAGAGGAAGCATTTGCCGCGTTTGCAAAGGAAAGCGGGATCGCTGAGGTGGAGCTGCTCGCTCAGCTTTTGGCGGTATCGAAGCGCACGGGAGGCAGTATGGTGCGACTCCTGAAAATGTGTGCGAAGCAGTTGGAGGACGCGCTCACGGTGGAGGAGGAGATCCAGGCCGGGATCACGCAGGTGAAGTTCGAGCAGAAGATCATGATCTTCATGCCGCCGGCCATCCTGATGTATCTTCAAGTGGGTTCTCCAGACATCATTCAGCCGCTATATACGACTGCGGTGGGTAGAATAACGATGATAGTGTGCCTGATTCTGTATTTTGTGGCGATCGTCGTCGGACGGAAGATGGCGGCGATCCGTGTGTAAACAGAACGGGGGAGGGAAGATGGAAGCACTTTTGTTTTTGGTAGCAGCGGCTGCGGCGGGCCTTGCGGTCCTTCGGTTTCGGGAGTCGATACGGGACATCTTTCAGACGAAACTTGCGCCGACCCGAAAAGAACAGTACTCGCTCGCATTTCCCAGGGAGCGCGCCGCAGATGCTTTCTGGAAGATCAAAAGGGAGCAGCTCATCGTAGTGGCTGTCGTCGTAGTGTGTGGGGTGCTTCTGGCTCTGCTGGCGCCCGAACAGGAAGATGATACGATGGGCGAAAACGGAGCCATCACACGGCCGGAATTCTCCGAAGGAAACATGCGGGTGTACCTGCAGGTGAAGGGGGAGAGCGAGAGTGACGCCTTTGAGCGAGAGGTCGCCCTGTCGGTCGGAGAGAGACGGCCGGATGCGCAGGGGCTGGAGCAGCTCTTTGAGGAGGGGTTTGCTGAAGGGGAACGGCTGCTGTCGCAGGGCAATGCTTCCCTATCGCGGATCGAGCATAATCTGGATCTTCCGGAAGAGATCGGGGACTATTTGAAGGCGAACTGGAAGTCCGACGCGCCCGCGTATCTGAGCAGTTTCGGGCGTATATCCGAGGAGGTTCCGGAGGAGGGGGTTTCGGTCCACATGAAATTGACCCTGTCGTATCGGGACGAGGAGAGAGAACGCGTTTACGATCTGCGCGTTTATCCAAAGGCGGATGAGAGATCCTTTGCCGAGCGGTTGGAGAGTTATTTGCAGGAGGAGGCCGAAAAGGGCGACGCGGAGGCACATTTGCCGAGTGAGTTCGAAGGGTTTTCATTGGCCTATGAAAAGCAACAGGGAACCTCGGCCCGCGTCGGGATCCTGGTGCTGGCGATCTGTGCGGCTGCGCTTCTGTATGTTTCGAGGGGGAAGCAGTTGGAGCGGGCACTGGACGAAAGGAAGGAAAGCCTGGAGCGGGACTACCCCGAGATCGTGTCGAAATTGACGCTGTATTTCAGCGCAGGCATGACCATTCGCACAGCATGGGAGCGGATGGTCGGAGAATATGAAAACACACGGGAACAGACCGGGTGTATGCGTTATGGTTATGAGGAGATGAGGAGGACGCTCTCCGGTATGCAGACCGGTACCTTTGAAGGGGAGGCATACGGACAGTTCGGTCGGCGGTGCGGTAGTTACGGTTACTTAAAACTGGGTACTCTTTTGGAGGAAAATGTGCGCACGGGACTGGCAGATCTGCCGAAACTTCTGGAAACGGAAGTGAATGCCGCCCGGGATATGCGGCTTCTGCAGGCAAAACAGCTGGGTGAAAAAGCGAAGACAAAGCTCTTGCTGCCCATGCTGTTGCTACTGGTGATCGTCATGGTCATCGTGATGGTTCCGGCTTATCTGAGCACCGGAATATGATAAAGACAGGCGGCGTAAGTCGCGGAAAGGAGCAGGGTATGGAGGAAATGATGCGTTCTATGATGGAGGAGTGTATGGTAAGCGATCCGGAGGCGGAGTTTGAAGAAAAACTCCTGACTTTGGGGGAAGACGCGGATGAAGCGGAAAATGAGGAGGAGATCCCCGGCCTGGTGAATGATAACCGGGGGATCGGTGTGATCGAGATGGTATTGATCCTGGTCGTTCTGGTCGGCTTGGTGCTGATATTTAAGAACCAGTTGAACTCGATCATCAGCGATGTGTTTGATAAGGTGAATTCGACGATCAACAGACTATAAGTAGGGGAGGAACTGTCTATGCGTGCGACGAAGGGGCTCAGGGGAGTGATTACGGTCTATGTTTCACTGGTTTTCCTGTTGGTGATGAGCTTGTTGGCGGCTCTTTTGGAAACCGCACGCGTGTATGGCCTTCGGGTGCGCCTGCAGATGGCGTCGCGCGGGGGCCTGGACAGCCTGTTTTCGATGTATTCCAAGCCCTTATTCGAGAACTTCGGGATCCTGATGCTGGATGAAAGCTTCGGTTACGACCAGCCTGTGGCGGATGCGTTTACGAATATCATCCGCGAGAATATGAAATACGATCTGGAGCAGAATAAGGGGATGATCCTGGGGCGGACGTTTCAGTTGTTCGATCTGAAGTTCGAAGATCTGGTGATCGCAAAAACGATCCGCGCAGTCGACGACGGTGGCGTGTATTTTGCGCAGAGCGCGATCGACATGATGAAATACCGTGTCCCGGCGAGTGCATTTACTTCTTTTACGTCGCTCCTCGGAATGTATGAGAATGCGGAAGCTGCGAAACAATCGATCGAGGAAGGGGGCGGCGCCGTCGAGAGCGAAGACTGGAATACATACGTGACCACGGCCGCGCCGGAGACATTGCCCGCGACGGAAAGCGCACCGGCGGCTTCGGAAACAGGAACGGAGGGAAGTATTGCCGATCCCGGAAGCGCCGAGACCGAAGTTCCCGCAACGACTGAGGAAGCTACTACGATCGACTACAACGCAGAGGCGGATGAGGCAGTCGATAAAAGCATCATCGGCGTGGTAAAGGACTTCCTGAAGGGTAATGTCCTGAAGATCTATGGTCTGAAGGAAGCCGAGATATCCAAGGGGAAGCGGAACATCAAAGAGGCGGTTTCGAAAAAACATAGCAAGGATAAGGTCTCGGAGATCTCCGAGGGTGTGATGAGCGAGGCAGTGACGGACTTCCTGTTCGGCGAATATGTCATGGAATATTTGCTGGATTTTCAGGAGCAGAAGGACAAAGAAAAGAAAAACGAGGGGCAGCTTCGATACGAGGTGGAGTACGTTCTCATCGGGAAGGATAACGATAAAGACAACCTGCTCGGGGTGCTCAACCGGATCTACGGGACGCGCGTGGCATTTAATTCATTTGCCGTACTGACGAACCCGCAGTGTCAAAAGGAGGCGGCAGCGACAGCTTCCGCGGTCATCGGCTGGACGGGGATCGTTCCGCTGGTGCTGGGCGTGCAATGGTTGCTTCTGGAGACGATGGCGCTCGCGGAGAGTGTCCTTGACATGCGGGCGCTCGTGGACGGGAAGAAGATACCCCTATTCAAGTCGCCGGCACAGTGGAGTGTCAGACTGTCGAACGGGGTACAACTGCTGACTTCCGGCGCGCAGAGTAAAGAGATGGCCGGAGGCTTCGATTACCAGACCTATGAGAGGGTCCTGCTCTTTTTCGAAAAGAATAAAAGCAAATATCTGCAGACCATGGACATCATCGAATGGGATATGCAGAAGAGCGACCCGGGCTTTCATATGGATGATTGTGTTTATGCAGTCGAGATCGAAGCGCAGGCTTCGGCAGGGCGACTGTTTTCCAAAATGATCGTTTTGGTACCGACGCTTTTTTTACCGCATAGTTACTCCTTCATGCAGAAGGATGCACGTAGTTATTGACAGAGACAGGGGGTGATATCCGATGACCTTTCCGAAAACCGTATGCAAAGCCTCTGAAACAGGTGAATACAGAATGGTTCCGTTCAGCGACAGACCGCTCTCAAACATAAGAACAACTACATCTCATTCGGAAAGGGCATCTGATATCACCCTCGGTCGGCAGGTGCGGCGCGGGGCAGGTGTAAAGGGCAGTCTCACGATCGAGGCAGCCCTGGTGCTCCCGGTCGTGGTATTTGTCCTTTTGGGGTTCAGTTATTTCTTTCGCGTCATGGCTATTCAGACGCGGATCGCGGAAACTTTGAACCGTGTCGTTGAGGAGATCACCGCTTGCGCCGATCTCGGAGAGAAGATGCCCGGGATATTTTCGACGGAACAGGACGGGACCATCCTGACCCGGTCGGAGGAAGATGCGCAGCAGGATATCCTGTCGAATTTCAATGTCTCGGTGAGCGCGGTAGCGCGACACGGGCTGGAGATAGGCCTGCTGAATGTTTTATTCGACCGATATCTGTCGAAAGAATATCTAGATGAATCGCCCATCGTGGGTGGGGCACGAGGCTTATCCTTCAACGGAACCTTGCTGACTCCGGATACGGAGTATCTCGATGCGCATGTCAGCTATACCGTGCATCTCTGGGGACTGCCCCCGGGACTGAATGAGATCGATCTGTCACAACGGTGCCGCAGACGATATTGGCGTGGATATGACACGTCGAAAAATGAGGGACAACAGGACGGAGAGACCGTTTATGTCACGGAGTACGGCCGCGTATACCATACATTCCGCGACTGTTCGAACCTGAACCGAAACATAAAGACGGTAGCAGCTGCACATGTTTCCGAAGAACGGAATGAATATGGCGGGAAATACAAAGCTTGTGAGTTTTGTATACGAAACCAGGATGACGTATATTACTACATCACGACCGACGGTGACCGATATCACTCCCGCACGGATTGCGGTGCATTGATCCGGTACATCCACACGGTAGAGATTTCCGAAGTCGGAACGAAACCGCTGTGCTCGGTATGTGCGGCGCGTGAGGAAGAGAAAAAGAGAGCGGCAATACCGGGAGGAGGTTAAGAATGCGAGCCATTTATTCGGTCGGAATGTTTTTGATGCTTCTGATCGGGAGCATCGAGGATCTGAAGGATCGGCGGATCAACCCGTATTGGCTACTTCTTCATGCCTGCTTCGCCGTAGGGGCGAGGTTCGTATTCGGGGAGATAATGCCGGGTCTGGCAGGTGTTAGCATCGGCATTATACTGATCGGCGCCGCTTTTGTATCGCGTCAAAAGGTCGGATATGGAGACGGCCTGGTGTTTGTGGTATGTGGGCTGTATCTCGGCTTTTGGGAGAATTTCAGCCTGTTGTTCCTTTCGCTGTTGCTATGCGCTTTGGGTGGATTGTTCCTGATGGCGATCGGTAAGGTTCGAAAAGGGCAGGCGCTGCCGTTTATTCCGTTCGTACTGGGAGCATTTTCCTTCGCGATGGTTTTTGAGATCGCCGGATAGAAGCAAAGGAGGGGCTATGGAAGGTGTGGACCATGAAAAAACGGGACGGGCTTTTTGGAGAGGAGCCATGGTTGTGGAAGCGTCCTATTTATTTCTTTTGATTTTCCTGGTGTTTGCGGTCATCGTATGTGAGGGCGCATACTTGCACGACTGCTACATCCTGTATGCAAAGGCGCAGAAATGCGCGGTGGATGTGACGAAAGAGGTCGTGAGTGATGTCGTGGACGGGAAGATCGATCTGTCTGCCTGGAAGGACAGAGGACTACTCTGGCAGGTGACCGACGGGCACACAGATCAGGAGACGAAAGCGAAGAAAATCCTAATGGATCAGGCGAATGAAGGGCTTCTGTTTTCTCAAAAGATCGATGCAGAAGTGGCAGTCCGTTCTTATGAGGTGGAAGTGAAATATCATTTGAAATATTCCATGCCGCTCATGAACGTGTTTTATCATTTTCACCTGACTCCGCCGAGGGAAACTACGATCACGGCAGTCGCAGGCTATGTAGAGCAGGAGGAGTTTTTGCGGTTGCTCCACAGCCTGTTCATGAAGAAGAAAGCGTAAGCGTCGTCGTACGGGAGGATAGTTATGAAGGTTGAATATGGGCGGAGCAACTACTCCGGGACCACGTATATGATGTTAGTGCAAAAGGATCGGCGAGATGTCGATTACCAATGCAGAATGGTGATCGATAACGTTCTGGCCCCTTTTGTCCCGATGACGATGCAGATGCGCGACTGTGATGTGGTCCTGTGTTTGGACATTTCGTCCAGGCAGCCGTTGTCGCGGCTCTACGAGCGCCGCACCATGGATGTCTGGCAGATCCGTCGGCTGTTGGAAGGGATCGCGGAGGCCTGTGAGGTGGCGGAGCAGTATCTGATGGATGTGGACCGGATCCTGCTGGCTCCGGAATACATCTTCGTTGAGCCGGAGCAGAACCGCTGCCGTTTTGCGTTTGGATTTGAAAAGGAGACTACATTTTCCGAGGAGTTATCCGGCCTGCTTTGCTACCTGCTGGACCACATTTCCCGTGACGACTACGAGTGCGTCGGGCTGGCATACAACCTCTATCAGGAGAGCCGGAAGGAGACCTGCGGGATCCGCGATCTCTTGGCTATCGCGATGAAAGACAAGCCGGACAATGTTTCCCCGACGCCGGAGGCAAAGTACGTGTCCCCTGAAACGACGAAGCCCATCGAAGTCTTCGATATGGATTCTCGCGATGTGTACCGGACCGCCGGAGAACCCGTGACGGAGCAGGGCATGGGTGTACGGGAGACTGCCGGTAAGGAACATCGAATCTTTGGCTTCCTACCCCCTCCGAGAGAAAAGCACGAGACGACCGGAACCACTCGCTCCAAGATCGGCAGAAAGATAACAGAGCACATCCCGCCGAGGATCTTACTACATATCCGGATGTTTCTGTATTCTGTTGCAGGAGCCATATTGCTGATCGGGATCTATCTGTCGACCGCAAAGGAACGGAGCGGGCGGGAGAAGATGATCTCGGCCGGAGGGATCGCCCTGGTCTGCCTGGCGGTTGGCCAGGTGGCCGCAATGTACCTTCATAAGAAGAATGGAACGAATGAGGTAAGGGCGCGGGGATCCAAGGAGTATACCGAGACGGGGATCCTGAACTTCGAGGAGAACTACCCTTCCGAGGGGGACTTCTATCCGGGCGAGATGGAGAATGATCGGACTTCGACGCGGAGTGCTCACCCGATCAACGCAAAATGGACGGAGATCCCGACAGATTTTAAGACGGAACGGTTGTTCTCCCGAGGCTCGGGTAGGGATAAGGGGTGCCTGCGAAGCCGCGTGCCCGAACGCACGTCCGACATCATCCCCGATCATTTCCCATACATTATCGGTAAGCTGGAGGGGGCGACGGATCATTGCCCGAAGAGTCCTCTGATCAGTCGGTTGCATGCAAGACTCGAACAGCGGTCGGACGGAGTCTATATCATCGACTTGAACAGTACAAACGGAACGTTCATTAACGGAAACCGCCTGCTTCCATCACAGGAAGTCAAACTCGCCCCCGGAGATGAGATCGCACTGGCGGATCTGCACTTTTTGTATGAAACCGCACCATATTAATATGAATTTGAGGACAAAAAATGAAAAAGCATAGCCGGACAGATTTGTATGTGTTATACTAAAGGAGAATAAGAATGCAATTCATTTGGGATGAAAAGAAAGAAAAGATCAATACCATCAAACATGGAATGACCTTTTCAATGGCGGCACAGGTGTTTTTTGATGCATATCGTGTAGAATTATATGATGAAGCGCATTCTGTTTTTGAAGATAGATATATTTCGATAGGTTTTGTAAAAGAAGTTACGTGCTTTGTTACTGTGGTGTATACAGAGAGAGGAGATTCAATCCGAATTATCTCTGCAAGAAAATCGACAGATGAAGAAAGGGGATGGTATTATGGACATTTGTGTGGATATTGATTCTAGTACACCGTTGACAGAAGAGCAGATCAAAATGTTTGAGGCACTGAAAACGCGTCCGGTAGTACCGGATGAGGATTGCCCCGCTTTGACCCTTGAGCAGTTAAAACAAATGAAAAGAGCTTCAGAATTTCCCCATGGAAACAGAAGGAAGCAAATGTAAAAGAACGCCTTTCCGTGATCGGAGAGGCGTTTGATCTATCCCCCCTCGGGCAGTCTTGCAAATTGCCCGAAAAACGGGTATACTGGTTGTATCAGTTTTGAAGAAATGAAGGAAGAAGAAGTTGCTGATCAAGTTAGAAAATGCCCTGATCGAGGCGGGTTATCTGCGTGGAGAGGCCAATGAAGACCACACCGTGAGCGTGGTGTTTAAGCTGACGAAGCTGGGCCTGTTTTATATATGTTTGCTGGACGATACCGGATCGAATGTCGAGAAGCGGGAGGTGTTTACCCGGGACCGCTTAAAGGAGATGGGGGACCGTATCGCGGAGAAATATCCGCAGTATGTGCGGGATACGTTCGGGCTTCTGGTCGTGCTGACGGCGAATTCGTCGGAGAGCCGGATGAAGCTGGGAGAGGACGTGCCCTTCTGGATCGTGGACGTCCCGAAGAAAAACCTGATGATCTACGACGATCAGCCGGGTGTTTTTTTGGATGCGCGGACCATCATCGAGAGCCGCCTGACAGCATCCCCGTGGAAGAACCTCTTCAAACAACTGAAGATACTGCTATCTCCGGTCAATATCGGCCTGATCCTGGGATGCATCGGGGTATTTATCCTGCAAAAGATCCTTGCGGGAGGAGATGATATCGGTCAGCTCGAGCGGGTCGGGGCCATGCACTCCAAGACCTTCTTTGAAAACCATGAGTACTGGACAGCAGTCACGCATATCTTTCTGCACGGCAGTTTTCAGCACCTGTTCTTCAACATGGTCACGCAACTGTACGTCGGCAAGCCGCTCGAGGTCCTGCTCGGAAAGGTGCGGTTCGTACTTTTGTATCTGCTCAGCGGTATCGGTGCAGGCATGATCAGCCTGGCTCTGTATATCCAAAACGGCGAGAATGTCTACAGCCTGGGAGCCTCCGGCGCCATCAGCGGCATGTGCGGCGCCCTGCTCTGCATCCTGTTCCTGAACCGAAAGCGCCTGAAGAAAGTGCCGTATCTACGGTATATTATCTTCCTCGGCATCGTCGTTACGAATGGTATCAACACGCCGGGCGTCAACTGGATGGCGCACGCATCGGGAGCTGTGCTGGGTATCATCCTCGCGCTTTTGCTGTACGGCATTCCCAAACTCAGGAAAATAAAAGCCGGAACGGATGAGACCGACGGACAGATCGGTGGCATGGGAGCATAAGAAAACAGTGCGGGTTACACCGTTTCTGAAATAAAAAAGAGGTGCCGCGTCGGCATCTCCACATAATGTAAAGGGGGAAAACACATGAGTTTTCGTTTTGGGGTTTTAGGAGCAGGACGTATCTCGAATAAGTTCTGCGACGCAGTTGCAAGGATCGAAGGCGCAGAAGTCGTTGCGATCGCCAGCAAGTCCATGGAGAGAGCCAAAGCATTTGCCGCGGCCAATGCGATCCCGGCGGCGTACGATGACTATACCACGATGATCGAGGAGATGAAGCCGGATGCAGTCTACATCGGCGTCACGACCAATGCACATTTTGAACTGGTCATGCTGTGCCTGGATCTGGGCGTGCCGATCCTGTGCGAGAAGCCGATGTTCACCGACATGGAG
Organism: Lachnospiraceae bacterium; assembly: GCA_017548765.1. Taxonomy (GTDB): domain Bacteria; phylum Bacillota; class Clostridia; order Lachnospirales; family Lachnospiraceae; genus UBA1201. The sequence continues at coordinate 34,717 of JAFYZH010000021.1, forward strand.
CAGGCGAAGGCAGGCCTCGCAAAAGCTGCGGAGAAGAAGGTATTTCTGATGGAGGCGATGTGGAGTCGTTTCCTGCCTGCGGTTAAAAAAGCAAAACAGTGGGTCGAAGAAGGAAAGATCGGCACACCGACGTATTCCAATTTAGGCATCGCCAATCTGATGAATAAGGATCCGGAGGATCGCTTCTACAGCGCGGCCCTCGGCGGCGGATCCGCGTACGATCTGGGCGTTTACGGCTACGACATCACCACGTTCGTGCTGGGCGACATCCCGATCGATCAGGTGGAGGAATACTCCATCTGGAGCGAGACCGGCGTGGACATCGAGAACCACGTGGTCATGCGCTACCCGGACACGATCGCGACCTTCGACTCGAGTTTCATCAGCGTTCTGGATGAGCGTCTGATCGTCTGCGGCGACGCGGGCATGCTGATCGTGCCGCACTCGCACTATGCGACCGAAGCCTTTCTGTACGACAGCCGGCGCAACCTCGTCGAGCATTTTAAGGATGAGGAAACGGTCAATGGTTTCGTCTACGAGATCATGGAAGCGATGCAGTGCATCCGCGACGGAAAGCTCGAAAGCAGCGTGATCACGCATCAGGACACGATCGCGAGCACCCTGCTGTATGATAAGGTCAATGCACACAAACCGAAGGATCTTAAGTGATCCGGCGCCCGGCGGGCGTGCATAAACGCACATTTGAAAAAGAAAGGAAAAAGCCCGGAAACCGGGCCGGAGAACGAAATGGAGAATTGTATTTTTTGTAAGATCGCAAACGGAGAGATCCCGAGCACGACATTGTATGAGGATGACATGTTTCGCGTGATCTTTGACCTGGGTCCTGCTTCGAAGGGCCATGCCCTGATCCTGCCGAAGGAGCATTTCGCGGACGTGACCGAACTCTCGGAAGAATATGCCGCAAAGGTGCTGTTGGTGGGCGCGAAGATCGGCAAAGCCATGAAGAAGGCGCTCGGCTGCACGGGCTTCAATCTGGTACAGAACAACGGTCTTTCGGCCGGCCAGACGATATTCCACTTCCATATGCACGTGATCCCACGCTACGACGACGGAGCGAAGATCGTAGCATGGGATCCGGGAACCTTAGATCCTGAGGAAGCTAAGGAGATGCAGAAAAAAATATCAGAAGCGCTGGATTAATTCCATCACGCGCTCGACACCGTTACCGATATCGGCCTTCATCATAGCGTCGATATAGGTTTGGCGATTTTCATAAAGATTTTTGATGGCCGTTACCAGAGTCTCTTTGGTAACGGCTTCTTCTTCCAAAACCTCGGAAAATCCCTGCTTTTGGAAGGAAGCGGCGTTCAGGATCTGGTCGCCGCGGCTGACCGCCTTCGACAGCGGGATCAGCAGGTGCGGCTTACGAAGCGCAAGAAGCTCGCAGAGTACATTGGCCCCGGCACGTGACAGGATCACGTCCGCACAGGCGTAGAGGTCTTTGAGTTCCGACGAGATATACTCGTACTGAACGTAGCCCTCGCGGTCGATCTCGGGATCGAGATTTCCCTTACCGCACAGGTGGATGATGTCGAACTGCGGGAGCAGGTCGTCCAGCGACGCACGCAGGTGCTGGTTGATGATGCGGGAGCCGGAGCTGCCGCCGATCATGAGCAGAACGGGCTTCGCGCCGGACAGTCCGGTAAATGCAAGTCCCGCCTCCCGTGTACCGGTCAGGAGCTCTTTACGGATCGGACTGCCCGTCAGGACGGCCGGCTTCTTTTTGAGCTGTTCTACGGTCTCCGGGAAATTACAGCAGATGTATTTCGCAGCGGAAATGCAGAGTTTATTGGCCAGACCCGGCGTCATATCCGACTCGTGGATGATGACCGGGATCTTATATTTTTTCGCCGCGCGAACGACGGGAACGGCAACAAAACCGCCCTTCGAGAAGACCACATCGGGCTTGAGCTGCTTCATCAGTTTTTTCGCCTCATTGTAGCCCTTCACGACGCGGAACGGGTCGGTCAGGTTCTTCGCGCTCAGGTAGCGGCGGAATTTGCCGGTCGCCACGCCATAGTACGGGATCCCCTCCGCCTCGATGAGCCCCTTCTCCATTCCTTCGTAGGAACCGATGTAGGAGATCTCATAGCCCAGAGCCCGCAGCTCGGGCAGCAGGGCGATATTTGCAGTAACATGTCCGGCGGTGCCACCGCCGGTCAGAACGATCTTTTTCATGATGGACCTCGTCGGGTGGGATTATGCTTCTTCGGAAGCCTGCTGCTTCTGCAGGACCTGGCGCACGGCGCGCGCGAGCTGATCCGGGCAGGAAGTGCCGCGACCCTTGCAGTCGATCTTCTGCAGGCGGCGGATGACCTCCTCCGCATCCATGCCTTCCACGAGGGCAGCAACGCCCTGGGTGTTTCCATGGCAACCGCCGACAAACTGAACGTTTGTCACCTTGCCATCGACGATATCAAATAGTATTTGACGGGAACAGGTTCCTTTGGTAGTATAGGTATACATATCGTACCTCCCAGTGAATGATCGGGACACAACGCGTGTCTCGGTGCCTTCATGATAGCACAGAAATCCACAAAAATCCATAGGTGCGAACGCGGGAAATGCAAGCCTTCCCGATTTGTTTTGAAAGGAAAGAAATGAAACAGAAGACAGAAAACGGCACTATGCGCCTCGGAGTTTTATTGATGGGCATCATCGTATGCGCCGGCATCTTCGGGTGGGTCTACGAAACACTTTTTTACTTATATAATGACGGGCGGATCGTGAAGAGGGGCTCCTGCTTCGGTCCGTGGATCGACATTTACTGTCTGGGCGGCCTGCTCATGTACTTCATGTGCAGGAAACTTACGAAAAAACCGTGGCTGGTGGCCATCCTGTGCGGCGCGATCTGCGGCGCCCTCGAATACGCGGCCGGTTTTATCCTGGATCGGGTCAATGGAGGTCACTGGGGCTGGGATTACACGAACGAAAAACTGAATTTCGGAAACATAAACGGATACATCTGCTTACGCTCGGTCCTCACATTTGCTCTGTCAGGACTCTTGCTATTTTATGTGATCATCCCGTGCCTTCATCGCCTTTGGTCGAAGCTTGGAGAGAAAGCATTTTCCCGCATCATCGTAACGCTGGGAGTGATCATTTTGATCGACATCGCATACAACGATATCGCCGCATATATGTTCGGAATGCCGGGCGCCGCGAAGATCTATCGCGACCTCGGCTGGTTTTGATGTCGTATGCTTGCCATTTTTCCGATTTTTTGATAGAATAAGACTGGCGTGGTGTGCGCTAAGGGGGCATAGTTTTTAAGCTCCGAAAGGATTTTGGTCAGACCATGAAAAAAGTACTGAAGGTCATTTTCGGTAGGGCGTTTTACACCAGTTTCAGTTTGTTGCTGCAGATCCTGCTTATGATCTGGGCGACAGGTCTTCTGGCAGGCAACTATTTCTATTTTTCGTTGCTGCTAGACATACTGGCTATTTTGATCGCTCTGCGGATCACGGTAAAATGGGATAATATCGCTTACCGTCTGGTATGGGTATTCGTCATTTTGGCGGTCCCCGTATTCGGGCTTAGTTTGTTTGCGATGTTTGGCCGTACCAGTATCAACCGAAAGACGAAAAAACACTATATCAAGGTGGAGGGAGAGTACCTCAACCATCTGGCTGAATTCGAAAGCTGCCTGCCGCCGGAGGACGACCAGACCGGATACGTCCACCGACAGATGAATTACATTGACCAATACGGCGCATATCCTTCCTATCAGAATACCGACGTCAAGTTCTACTCGCCGGCGGAGGAAGCGCTGGAGGATATGTTTGCGGCGCTTCGAGGCGCGAAGAAGTTCATTTTCCTGGAGTACTTCGTCATCCAGAACGCGAAAGTCTGGAAGACGATCGAGGAGATCCTGATCAACAAGGTAAAGCAGGGCGTGGAAGTCCGTGTGATCTACGATGACTTCGGAAGCCTGAAGTTCATCGATAAGGATTTCGCGAAACGAATGAACCGCTACGGCATCCAGTGTCGTATCTTCAATCCGTTCATTCCGTTTATATACGTATTTATGAACCATCGTGACCACCGTAAGATCATGGTCATCGATAACGAGATCAGTTTCTCCGGCGGCTTTAATCTGGCGGACGAATACTTCAATCTCGAGTCCCCGTACGGGCACTGGAAGGACAGCGGTATCCGCCTGGAGGGCGATGCGGTCCGCAACCACACGCTGATGTTCCTCGAAATGTGGAATTTCATCAAGAAGACGGACCTGTCCGTGGCGCACTACCTGGTGCCGTACGCTTATGAAGCGAAGGAGAAGGACACTTACGTGCAGCCGTACTCCGACACGCCGATCGACCACGAGCCTCTCGGGGAAAATGTTTACATGAACATCATCAAGACGGCGAAGCATCATGTATACATTACGACGCCGTACCTGATCATCAGCGAGGAGATGAACCGCGAACTGTGCATGGCGGCGAAGCGCGGCGTGGATGTGCGCATCATCACCCCGGGTATTCCGGATAAGAATAGTATATTCCTGCTGACGCAGTCTTACTACGAACGCCTGATCCATGCGGGCGTACGCATATATCAGTACACGCCCGGTTTCATCCACGCGAAACAGTACCTGTGCGATGATGAGATCGCGGTCGTCGGGACCATCAACATGGACTTCCGGAGCCTGTACCTGCACTTCGAGTGCGCGACTTACCTCTATCGCTGTCAGGCGATAAAGGACATCCGTCAGGACTTCGAGAACATGTTCCCGATCTGCGAAGAGATCACGCTGGATCTGGCGAAGAAGCACACGGGATACAAGAATTTCAAACAAAGCGTTTTAAGATTGCTCGCTCCTATGTTTTAGTTGCAGGTCGCTAGCGACCTGCAACGCCAGAAGTTTGGTTTTCAGCGGAACGCCGAAGGCATTACGCTGAAAATAAACTTCGCACCCCGAGATAAATCCTTCAGCGAAGGATTTATCGAGTTGAGCAACTCCCTTATTCAAGTAAGCATTTATTTAAGGAGATACTGTGGAAACACATATAAAGGATCTGAAGATCAATTATACCGTCACCGGACAGGGGAGCCCCGTTTGCCTACTGCATGGCTGGGGGGCTTCCCTTGATATGTATCCGGGCGTGATCGCGCGGCTTTCGCAGTCGCACACGGTGTACGCCCTGGACTTCCCGGGGATGGGTAAGAGCGACGAGCCGCCCGAAGCGTGGTGCGTGGACGACTACACCGACGTGGTGACGGAGTTCCTGAAACAGATGGAGCTCACCGAGACCGCGCTCATCGGCCACTCTTTCGGAGGTCGCGTGATCGCGAAACTCATTGCCCGCCAGAAAGCAGGCGCGGAGGGTGCTTCGCCGGTCCGCTTCACGAAGATCATCCTGATGGACTCCGCGGGCATCAAGCCGAAGAAAAAGCTGAAGGCGCGCTATAAGACCGCCACATACAAAATGGCGAAGTTCATCTTCAAATGTCCGGTCATGAAGTTCCTCTACCCGGATTACATGGACCACATGCGCAAACGCAGGGGCTCCGCGGATTACAACGCCGCATCGCCCGTCATGCGCGGAACGCTGGTCCGCGTGGTCAATGAAGACCTGCAGAAGGAGCTTTCGACCATCACCCAGCCGACCCTGCTCATATGGGGCGAAAACGACACGACGACGCCGATCTCCGACGCGCACCGCATGAAGGAACTGATCGCGGACAGCGACATCGTGACCGTGCCCGGAGGGCATTTTTCCTACATCGACTCGCCGGGGCTCGTCCTCGGGGCCATGGACGCATTTTTGAACGAGTGACGGTATAAGCGACCGTCGCAAAGGAGCTTGAAACCATGATAACTGTTATATATCAGGGCGTCATAACAGCGATAAGCACTCTTGCATTTATCGGGCTGATGCTGTATTATATGCATATGTTTCAGTTGAATTCCTACGCGGCTGACGAGCAGTTGCGTTGGATGAAACATAACTATAACAGCCTTTTGGGACGTTCCATGGGCGTGATCCTGTCCATACCCTTGCTGGCCCTGTTCGGCATGCACTGGTACGGCGTAGCGCCGGCCGCGCTTCTGCTGTGGCTGACATTTTCCGGAAACCGCCCCCGCAAAGGCATGGCGAAGAAAGACTTCGCCGTCACAAAACGAGTGAAGCGCATGATGATCACCGTGTTCATCATCTACGCGATCTTCCTGGCATGGCAGATCGTGCAGATCGTCGGAGGCACGGGCCGGGACTTCTTCTTCCCGACCTTCTGCTGTCTGCTGATGACACCCTTCGTCATCATCGCGGCCAATGTGATCAACCGCCCGATGGAGAAGCGGATCAACCGCAAATTCATCAACGAGGCGAAGCACATCGTAGCCGAGATGCCGGCGCTGACGACCATCGGCATCACCGGAAGCTACGGCAAGACCAGCATGAAACATTTCGTGACGAAGCTTCTGGCGGCGGACCGCAATGTTTACATGACCCCGGGAAACTTCAATACCGAGCTGGGCGTGACCATCGCCGTGCGCCGGGACCTGAAGCCCCTGCACGAGGTGTTTGTCTGTGAGATGGGTGCGCGCCGCGTCGGCGAGATCAAAGCCGTTTGCGACATCGCGAAGCCCACGTACGGCATCCTGACCTCGATCGGCCCCCAGCATCTGGAGACCTTCGGCTCCATGGAGAACATCATCCATACGAAATTCGAACTGGCGGACGCCCTGCCTCAGGACGGCACTCTGTTTGTGAATTTCGACGATGCGATCCTGCGCGAGCAGGCGCCGAAGACCGGACGGAAGATCATTTCCTACGGCCTGACCTGCGAGGAAGCGACGTATCGCCCGCAGAACCTGTGCTGCACGGCACGGGGCAGCGAGTTCGATATGACATTTCCCGATGGGGAGACCATACATTTCACCGCACAGGTCATCGGCACGCACAATGTGCTCAATCTGGCGGGAGCCCTGGCTGTGGCGGACACCTTCGGCGTGCCCAGGCAGCACATGGCGGCCCAGGTCAAACGTGTGGAGAGCGTGGCGCACCGCCTGCAGATGAAGCAGACCGGCCGCGGCATCCTCATCGATGACGCGTACAACTCGAACCCCGTCGGAGCGAAGGCAGCGCTGGATACGCTCGCGATGTTCGACGGAATGAAGATCCTCATCACACCGGGCATGGTGGAACTGGGGGAGAAACAGGAAGAACTGAACCGCATTTTCGGCCGCCAGGCGGCAGAGAAAGCGGATGTCATCATCCTCATCGGAAAGCGGCAGACTGAGCCGATCTATGCCGGCGTCTGCGACACCGATTTTCCGAAGGATAAACTGTTCGTGGCAGGCGACCTGCAGGAGGGACTTTCCATCGCGGACGGCATCAAGACCGACGCGCAGAAGATCATTCTCCTGGAAAATGACCTCCCGGACAACTACTGATAAAGGAAGTACACCAAAATGAAGATACAGGTTGGATTGTTTTTCGGCGGTCCCAGCGTGGAGCACGAAGTATCCGTGATCACCGCGCTGCAGGCCTATTATGCATTTGAGGATGAGCGTTACGAGATCATCCCCATTTATATCACGAAGGACAGCCGCATGTTCGTCGGTGAAAGTATCGGCGATATCGAGGCCTACCGGAACATCCCGGCGCTCCTCGATAAGAGCATCCAGATCACCATCGTGCGCGAGGAGGGACGCACCTATCTGCGTCAGATCCGTTCCCGTGCGTTTAAGAAAGATTACAACCAGGTCATCGATGTCGCGTTCCCGTGCGTGCACGGAACGAACGTCGAGGACGGAACCCTGCAGGGATACCTGCAGACTCTGGGTCTGCCCTATGTCGGCTGCGACGTTTTCTCGTCCGCGATCGGCATGGATAAATTCGCACAGAAGGCAGTGCTTCGCGAGGCAGGTATCTCCGTGCTTCCGGCTCTGTGTCCGTACATCTCTGAGTATCGTCAGGATCCGGAGGCGCTGATGAACGCGATCGAGGCGAAGATCGGCTATCCGGTCATCGTAAAGCCGAACAACCTCGGCTCGAGTGTCGGCATCCGCGTTGCGCGCGACCGTGCTGCGCTGGAGAGCGCGTTGGAGTATGCGTTTGGCTTCGCGCTTCGCGTTTTGGTGGAGCATGCGATCACCAGTCTGAAAGAAGTCAACTGTTCCGTGATCGGAGACTACGAGTCGGCTGAGGCTTCCGAGTGTGAGGAACCGATCGCCCAGGACGAGATCCTGAGTTACCAGGATAAATACATGGGCAATAGCGGCAAGAACGGCGTGAAAGGCGCTCCCGTTAAGGGCGGCGGCGCGAAGGGCAGTGAGGGCATGGCCAGCCTGTCCCGTAAGATCCCGGCAGAGATCTCGCCTGAGAGGCGCGAAGAGATCCGCAGCCTGGCCGTAAAAACGTTCCAGACCCTGGGCTGCAACGGCGTGGCGCGTATCGATTTCATGATCGATAAGGACACCGATGCGTTGTATGTCAACGAGATCAATACGATCCCGGGCTCGCTGGCGTTCTATTTGTGGGAGGCAGTCGACCTTCCGTATTCGAAGATGCTGGTCCGCCTGATCGATCTGGCGCTCAAGCGTGAGAGAGAACGTTCAAACATCTCCTTCTCGTTTGACAGCAATCTTTTAGCACATGCTTCACTTCCGAAGCATAATCATTAACTATTCGAGGAAAACATGAAGAAGAGAGAGACCGTTCGGCGGATCCTGTTTTGGGTATTTCTGTGTGTGTTTATCGTAGCAGTCCTGAAACTGGGACATATCGCCTATGTGTATTGGAAAAACAACCAGGACTATAAAGACCTTCGCGACCAGGCGCAGTTGAGTTCGACGGCGCAGGGGGCTACGAAGGGTACCGGTTCGGATGTTGAGGTCATCATCGACCAGAGCGGGATCGGCCAGGAGGTGGTTACGAAAGAGCCCCTGTCTGAAGAGGAAACGAAACGGAACCGCGAAGACATCCTGCCGCCCGGGAATAATGGTGTGGATCATGAATTCCTACAGATGATGAATGCCGATTATGCCGGTTATATCGTCATCCCCGGAACGGAAGTTGACTATCCGGTCGTACAAGGAAGTGACAATTCCCATTATTTGCGGTATGATTATTACGATAAGGAGTCCATTTCGGGCTGCCCGTTCCTGGATTACCGCCAGGAGAAGGATTTCTCCTCATTCAATTCAACGATCTGTGCGCACAATCAGAAGGACAATAAAATGTTCGGTACGCTGGATCGTTATAAGGATAAGGCGTTTTGGGAGGCAAATCCCTACGTATACATCATGACACCCACCGGAAACTACCGCTATAAGATCTTCTCCGCATACGAGCAGTACTACGTTGATATGATCTTCAGCCCGCAGTTTCCTACGGACAGTTCGAAACAAGAGCTGATCGGCCTGGCGCAGGAGAGAGCCTTGTATGATACCGGCGTTTCGGTATCGATCACCGATCACGTTCTTACGCTGTACACCTGTACGGAGAATTCCGATATACGTTTCGTCGTACAGGCAGTTTGCGAAAACTATTGATGCCGATTGCCCTCGGTATAGAATATGGGCAGAAATGGAGTATTAGATGAGTATTGCAGAGATTTTCGGACAAAATGTATTCAATGATGCCGTAATGCGCGAGCGTCTCCCGAAGAAGGTATACGCGGAGCTGCGTAAGACCATCGACGAGGGAAAGACTCTGGACCCGATGATCGCGGAAGTCGTGGCAAATGCCATGAAGGACTGGGCCATCGAGAGGGGCGCGACGCACTATACGCACTGGTTCCAGCCATTGACCGGAACGACGGCGGAGAAGCATGACTCCTTCGTTTCGGCTCCCGGTCCTTCCGGAAAGACATTGATGGAATTCTCCGGTAAGGAGCTCATTAAGGGCGAGCCGGATGCTTCGTCCTTCCCTTCGGGCGGTTTGCGCGCGACCTTCGAGGCCCGCGGCTACACCACCTGGGACTGCACGTCGCCCGCGTTTTTAAAGGAAGACGCAACGGGCGTTCTGCTCTGCATTCCGACGGCATTCTGTTCCTACACCGGCGAGGCGCTGGACCAGAAGACGCCGCTGCTTCGCTCCATGGAAGCATTAAATACACAGGCGCTGCGTATCCTGCGTCTGTTTGGAAATACCACTTCGAAGAAGGTTACGCCGATGGTCGGCCCCGAGCAGGAGTACTTCCTGATCGACCGTGAGAAGTGGCTGAAGAGAGATGACTTGATCTTCACGGGACGCACGCTGTTCGGCGCCGTTCCGCCGAAGGCACACGATGTAGAAGACCACTATTTCGGTCAGATCCGTGAGCGCGTGGGCGGCTTCATGCAGGAGCTGAACACAGAGCTCTGGAAGCTGGGCGTGTCTGCAAAGACCCAGCACAACGAGGTCGCACCTGCGCAGCATGAACTGGCACCCATCTATGCGCCGGCAAACATCGCGGTCGACCACAACCAGCTCATCATGGAGACCATGAAGAAGGTAGCAAACCGCAGAGGATTGTCCTGCCTGCTCAGCGAGAAGCCGTTCGCCGGCCTCTCCGGCTCCGGTAAGCACAACAACTGGTCTCTCTGCACGGACGACGGCATCAACATGCTCGATCCCGGTAAGCTTCCGCACGACAACATCCAGTTCCTTCTGGTTCTGGCATGCATCCTGAAGGCAGTCGATACCCACGCGGATCTGCTTCGCGAGTCTGCGGCTGACGTGGGCAATGAACACCGTCTCGGCGTACATGAGGCACCGCCCGCTATCATCTCCGTATTCCTCGGAGAGCAGCTCGAAGATGTAGTAGAGCAGCTGATCAGCACCGGCAGCGCAACTAGCTCGAAGGTCGGCGGCGTACTGGAGACCGGCGTTTCATCTCTGCCTGCATTGCAGAAGGATGCGACCGACCGCAACCGTACATCACCGTTTGCATTTACCGGTAATAAATTTGAATTCCGTATGGTGGGTTCTCGCGACTCTGTCGGTGAGCCGAACACCGTACTTAACGCTATCGTTGCCGAGGCGTTCTGCGAGGCTGCGGACGTTTTGGAGAAGGCGGATAACTTCGAACTGGCGCTTCATGACCTGATCAAGGAGTACCTGACCGACCATCAGCGCATCATCTTTAACGGAAACGGCTATTCCGAAGAATGGATCGCGGAAGCAGCCCGTCGCGGACTGCCGAACATCAAGTCGATGATCGACGCTATCCCGGCGCTCACGACCGAGAAGTCTGCGCAGTTGTTCGAGAAGTTCGGCATCTTCACACGTTCGGAACTTGCATCCCGTGCGGAGATCCAGTACGAGGCGTACTGCAAGGCGATCAACATCGAAGCATTGACCATGATGGACATGGCGTCGAAGCAGATCATCCCTGCAGTCATTGAGTACACCACCGGTCTGGCTGCTTCGATCAATGAAGTGACGGCTGCCTGTGCGGATGCGGATGTATCCGTTCAGACGGAACTGCTGATCCAAGTTTCCGATCTGCTGTCCGATATGAAGGTAGCACTTTCGAAACTGGCGACAGCGGAGGAAACGGCCTCCGCACAGATCGGAACGAAAGAAAAAGCACATAAATACTATGAGGAGGTCGTTCCTGCGATGGAGGCCCTGCGCCGCCCCGCAGATGAACTCGAACGTCTGGTCGATCGTCGGATCTGGCCGTTCCCGACATACGGGGATCTGGTGTTTGAGGTATAGGGGGACATATGAAAAAGCAATACATACTGTTTGATTTGGACGGTACACTCACCGATCCCGCCGAAGGGATCACCAAATCGGTTCAGTACGCATTAGAAAAATTTGGGATCATTGAGGAGGACCTCACGAAGTTGCAGGTCTTCATTGGCCCGCCCTTAATGGAGAGTTTCATGGATTTCTATGGATTTTCCGAGGAGCAGGCCCGCGAAGCGGTGACCTATTATCGTGAGTATTTCAAGCCCACGGGGATCTTTCAGAATGAAGTCTATAAGGGCATTCCGGAACTGCTGAAGGAACTGACCGACGCCGGAAAGACGCTGATCCTGGCGACCTCGAAGCCGGTCGTTTTTGCGGAGCAGATCCTGGAACACTTCGATCTGCGCCAGTACTTCGAGTTCATCGGTGGTTCGGACATCGAGCAGAAGCGCGCCAAAAAGTCGGAGATCCTGCAGTACATTCTGGAGGAGTGCCAGCTGGTCGACCTGACGGAACTGGTCATGGTCGGCGATCGTAAGCATGACATCGTCGGTGCGAAGCAGTTCGGCATCGACACGGTCGGTGTTCTGTACGGTTACGGTTCCGAGGAGGAGCTGACCGAGGCCGGAGCGGACGTTCTGGTCGAGTCGGTCCGTGAACTGGGCGAGTACCTGCTGGAGGAAGAGTAGCACATTCGGAGGACCGATGCTGTGAAAGATTCGAGTTTACATTGTTTATTTGAGGACGACTACATCTGGGTAGTGGAGAAGCCCGCCGGCGTGGATGCGCAGGAGGGGCGGACGCTGTCCGACGACATGCCGTCCCGCATTCGTACGTATATGAGCCACAGGGAGACCTCTTCCTGTGGCCGTGTTTTACCTGCCTATGTCGGTGTGGTGCACCGCCTGGATAAACCCGTGCGCGGCCTGATGGTCTACGCGAAGACGAAGGAGGCAGCGGCCGCCCTGTCCGCGCAGTTCGCGAAGGACGGGAGCATGCACAAAGAATACCGGGCTCTCGTTGCAGCGCCCGAAGGTTCCTATATTTCCGCAGATCTGCTGGCCGGCATCACCTATTCCGACCGCCTGTTATTCGAGCGTTCGGCCAATGTATCGCGCATCCTGACGGAAGCGGAGGCGGCTTCGCTTCGCGCGGATCAGCGTTCGCAGGTAAAAGAAGCCGTGCTGACCTGTCGTTTTGCGCAGGGAACACCCATGTTTGCGAAGGAGCAGGAAGTGTGCACGAGCCGCGATGAAAGCCTGGTCGGTCGTCTGGCGGAGGTTTCAGTCCTCCTAAAGACCGGACGCCACCACCAGATTCGGGCGCAGCTGGCCGCCCACGGTCTGCCCATCGTCGGCGACCGCAAATACGGCCTGCCCATCGACGGCGTCGGCCTGTGCCTATGCGCCTGCAGGCTACGTTTCCGCCACCCGAAGACCGGGAAAGAGCTGGAGTTTGAGTTGCCCGGTTGAGTGGATCTCAACGAATGCGTTATTGATTTTCATTTTCCGTGTGGTATGATTCTCTCAGAACGTTCGGAAATCTAAGCTATGGAGGATCGTTATATGATGTATTTATCGGAAAATCTGAAGAAGTATCGGATGAAGAAGGAATTGACGCAGGAGGATGTGGCACAGATGCTGGGGATCACACCGCAGAGCGTATCCAAATGGGAACGCGGCGAGTCGTATCCCGATATCACGCTGCTTCCTGCATTGGCCAATATATTTGAGACCAGTGTGGATCTGCTGATCGGGATGGACACGATCCGTGCGGAGGAGACACGCTATAACATCCACAAAAAGGCGGTCGCGTATCAGCGCAGCGGGGATCTGGATATGGCGGAGCAGACCTATCGGGAGGCGCTGCTGATCTATCCGAATAAGCCTGGCATGATCCTGGGGCTGGCTAGCACACTGGCTCTGAAGGGTGAGACCGAGGAGGCGATCGAGCTGATGGAGCGAGGGCTGCCCATCTCGATCAATGAGAAGCAGAAGGCGACCATGCGCGCGGCGCTGTGTTTTCTGTATTTGAAGGCCGGCAGGGCGGATAAGGCCGAGCGGCTGGCGGGCGACCTGCCGCACATGCGGGAGAGCCGGGAGGTCATACAACCGTTGATCCGGCAGGGGCTCGACGACGAACAGATCGACGCGAATATCAAAATGATCATCCTCGGAGATGGCGAGGGGATCTGGTAGAAAAAAATGAGGCAGGGCCGCGGTTGCGGCTCTGCCTCATGGTTCATGTATTCTCGCTAAGTTATTTCACCAGTTTCTTCAGGAAGATCAAGATCGCCAGAATGATACCGACCACACAGTATGCCCATACGATGGCGCCTGCGATGCCGACCAGAAGATTAACGATCGGGATTTTGCTCAAGAACCAGAGCAGTACACCGAAGATGATGCTGGCAACGATGTAGCAGATGATGGAGATAGCCAAGCCCATCGGCGTATCGGATCCTGCACTCAGCGGGAAAAAGGGTAACAATGCTTTCATGGTAAGCACCTCCTTATGTATTACTGAGACCATTTTACCACATTTTCCGCCGGTGTAAACGGAAGAATGTATTTTTTCCTGTACTTTCATTGACTTTTTAACTGGGAGCGTGTACAATGTGGAATCGCTACATATTAAGTACTATATGTAGCGATGAAAGGTGGCGTATCATTCATGGATTACGGTATATTTAAGGATCTGGCGATCATATTTGTGGCCGCTAAGTTTTTGGGAATATTGGCGCGAAAGGTTAAGGCGCCGCAGGTCGTAGGCGAGATCATCGCCGGACTGCTGATCGGACCGACGGTTTTGGGTCTGGTCGATCAGTCTTCGTTTTTAAATCAGATGGCAGAGATCGGTGTAGTTCTGCTGATGTTTATGGCAGGTCTGGAGACCGACCTGAAGGAACTGATAAAGACCGGTCCGATGGCGCTTTTGGTGGCGCTTGCGGGCGTGTTCGTACCGCTCGGCGGCGGATTTTTGCTCTCCAGTTTGTTCCACGGTTTCGATCCGGTGGGCAGTGAGGAGTTCTTCCGCAATGTATTTATCGGTGTTATCATGACCGCGACTTCGGTCAGCATCACAGTTGAGACCTTGCGTGAGCTCGGTAAGCTTCGCGGTAAGGTCGGAACGACGATCCTCTCCGCGGCGATCATCGACGATGTCATCGGTATTATCGTTATGACATTTGTGATCGGTTTCCGCGATCCGGAGCAGGATCCGCTTCGTGTCGTAATGAACACCGGACTGTTCTTTGCATTTGCCTTCGTAGTCGGCATCCTGTGCTACTACCTGTTCAAATATCTGGATAAGAAAAACCCGCACACCCGTCGTGTGCCGATCTATGGCATGGCGCTCTGCTTTGCATTTGCCTATGTGGCGGAGGAGTGGTTCGGCATCGCCGACATCACCGGTGCGTACATCGCGGGTATCATCCTGTGCAGTATCAAAGACTCAAAATATATCGCGGAGAAGATGGACATCAGTACCTACATGGTATTCGCTCCGGTATTCTTCGCCAGTATCGGACTGAAGGCCGACATCAGCGGACTGAACGGATCCATGATCCTGTTCTCCGTCGGCTTTGTGTTCGTAGCGCTGATCACGAAGATCATCGGATGCTCGCTGGTGGCGAAATGCTTCCGTTTTTCACTTCCAAACTCGATCAAAGTGGGTGTGGGAATGATGACACGAGGCGAAGTAGCCCTTATTGTGGCGAGAAAAGGACAGGATGTCGGCCTGCTGGATGCGGTTTATTTCGCACCCGTCATCCTGCTGATCGTGATCTCGTCGATCGTTACGCCCATCGTTTTGAAGCTGCTGTTCACCAAGTGGCCGGCAGAGCATGGGGCGGATGCGACGGCGGCTCCGGCGGAGCAGAAATAACAGAACTGACAGACCACACAGACCCGGAAAAGGGGGACTCCTATGCGGCTTGCGATCTACGACAACATCATAACGCTCGGACTGACGATCGCCGCCGCCATTTGGGGGAGGCTTCCTTCCCTGTGCGTGATCGTCGGCGCAGCTTTGATGGTCCTGTTTTCGATCGCCTGTGTGGATGAGAATGACAGCCTGCATATCCGCGTGCTACAGGGGCTCTTCCTGACCTGCTTCGGCTTCGCGGCGCAGACATTTTATGCTTGCAGCGCATTTGCGCTCTGGAAAGAAAAGAAACTCCCGCTCCGTTTTGCGAGCGCGGGAGTGGTTTATATCGTCATGTCCGCGATCTTCGCGGAAGGGGAGGCCCGGCTTGCAAAAACCATCCTGGGTCTCCTTTTGATGTATCTGCTCATGGCTCTGTTCTACGGCGGACGCCGGCTTTTGGAGTGGACGGAGCTTAAGTCCGAGGAGACGCAGCGCCAGATCCTCGTCTCGAACGTACGGGAAATGCATGAGAAGCAGCTGAACCGGAAGCTGGTCCTGCAGAATTATATGGCGGATAAAAACGCGCGTCTGAAGGAGCGCGAGACGATCAGCCGCAACATCCACAACAGTGTGGGTCACTCCATCACGGCGGCCGTGATGACGCTCGACGCGGCGGACATGCTCTTTGATGTATCGCCCGAGGACGCGCGCCAGAAGGTCAATGATGCGAATGAGCGGATCCGCGGCAGCCTCGAGTCGATCCGCCGCGCCGTGAGGGTGATGGACGAAGAGATACAGGAGGTTTCACTTTCGGACTTTATGTGCGAGGTGGAGACGGTCGCCGACCGCTTCATTACGGACACGACGATGCGGGCGGACATTCTGGGACCTGACCCGGTGCCGGAGCTCATGCTTCCGCACGAACACGCGGAGTTCCTGATCGGCGCGCTGCAGGAGTTTCTGACGAACGGCGCGAAGCACGGTCACGCGGATCATTTCCTTATCAGTGTTTCGGCGGACTCGGCGAACCTGCGCATGGAGGTGAAAGACAACGGGCACTCGGAGGATTTTACCGAGGACAATGCACGTCAGATGATCGAGCAGGGCTTCGGGCTTAAGAAGATCGAGTCCTACGTGAAGAATGCCGGCGGGACGTGCCGGTTTACGAATGAAGAAGGTTTCCGGGCGGCGGTGACATTGCCCGTGATCCATGGGGAAGAAGGAGGTGCGATATGATCCGGGTGCTTTTGGTGGATGACGAGACGTTGTTGCTCGACAGTCTGGAGATCATCCTTACGTTAAATCAGATGGAAGTGGTCGCGAAGGCGCACGACGGACGGGAGGCCCTGGAGATCCTGGAGGGGACCACCTGCGATATCGCCCTGGTCGACCTGAACATGAAGGGCATGGGCGGCATCGAGCTCATCGGGAAGTTGAAGGAGCAGCATCCCGACGTGAAGATCCTGGTGCTCACGACCTTTTATGACGATAAGAACATTACGGACGCCATCGCGGGCGGCGCGGACGGCTACCTGCTGAAGGACAGCGGGAAGGACGCGATCCTGGGCGCGGTGCGGCAGATCATCGGCGGCGTGAACGTTCTGGACCCGAAGGTCATGCAGCGCCTGACCTTGCTGATGACGCAGAACGCAGCGAGGGGCACAGCGGGCGCGGCGCAGGAGGAAGCGGACGCGAAGGATAAGATGCTTTCGGACCTGCCGGAGCTGACCGAGCGCGAGAAGGAGATCTGCGCGCTGATGGTGGACGGTCTCGACAACAAACAGATCGCGAAGAAACTGTATATCTCGGAAGGAACTGTGAAGAATTATATTTCCGGGATCTACGATAAGACCGGCATCCACGACCGTGTGAAACTGATCGTGGAACTGCGGGGTTAAAACGGCGCTTGGCGCCGCCGGCGATCGGCAATAGATACAGACGTTTGTGGCTGTGGTCATGTGCAAGATATGACCGCAGTCACTTTTGTTTCCGGAAAATGTCCCGTATAATACGAGTGTAGACGGGGAGCATGCCCGTTTGCAAGGAGGTTTGATATATGATGGGTCATCTGTCCGCAGGCAAATTCATCAAGAATAATAAGAAGCAGGTCGCGGTGATCGTTGTGGCGCTGGCCTTAAGCGTCATGGGCATCTATTTGATCGGTTCCATCCTGGCGTCCACGAAGGAGTCGTTCCGTCCGGTCGTCGTGGAAGGATCGAAACGGCAAATGTATCTGGAACTCTCGTATGAGACATTGGCCTCGACGAACCCGGAAGACATGGAAACGATACAAGGCTTGTACAGCGTCGTGGTCGAGAAGCTGGAACAGCTGCCGGAGGTAAAAAGAGCATTCGTGAGCGAGTGGACGAATTTTTCCTTAAAGGCTCTGCTCGGTAACCTCGGTTCGGAGATGCCGCTCCTGATGCCGGAAGATATCCCGACCTATCTGGAGCATATGAAGAGCAAACTGGTGGACGGCCGACTCCCGGAGCAGGATTACGAGATGGTGCTGGACAGCGCCGTCATGCGAAACCAGGGCTATAAGATCGGCGACAAACTGGGCAATAATCTCTGGACCATCGTCGGAGTCGTGGAAGGCCCCTACTATTCCTGCGCCGGAACGTCAGCGCGCGGAAACAACAACGGTTACGGCCTGATCATCCTGAATGAGGAAGGGGTTTCCGGAGCGAAAGAACTGTTTGATAAGATCGGTGTCCCGCTGTCGAAACTGGATTCCATTTCCAACGACGCACAGAAGGGAAGCGAGATGTTCCAAAGGGAGGTCGTAGACGAGATCGACGGTTCTCTGCATGCGATCATCCTGGGCACGATCTTCCTGCTGGCGGTCTCCGTCACGGTCGCCTACAACTCGTACATGCGTAACCGGGTCAATGAATACTGCCTGTACGCATCCCTCGGGTACTCGCGGCTGGAAGTCTATCGCATGATCCTGCGTGAGATCGCGATCTTATTCGGCGCCGGCATCCTGCTGGGCTTCGCGGTGGCGGGAGGCATGATCGCATTGATCGATGTTCTCTTGATGCACCCGTTGGGCCTGATCCCGGTATACATTGACACAGAACTGATCTGTACGATCCTGGCCGCCATGGCTGCGGTGATCGGCATCCTGCAGTTCCCGGCCCTCCTGTCCGTACACAGGATCCGAACCATAGATATGTTGGAGGATTAATCATGTTTGAGATAAAGAATGTAAGTATGATCTACGATATGGACAGCGACGAGAAGATGTACGCGCTGAGCAATGTGGACCTGGAGCTGCCGGAGCGCGGCCTGGTCGGCATTATCGGCCCGTCGGGAAGCGGAAAGAGTACGCTGATGTACTGCCTGTCTACGCTGAAGAAGCCGACCGAAGGAAGCATCCTGTATAAAGGGGAGGAGCTGACCGCCCTGACGCCCGCGAAGCGGGAAATGCTGCGCCGCCAGAAGTTCGGCTTCATTTTCCAAAAACATTATCTGGTGCCCTACATGACAGCCTTTGATAACTGCGTGGTGTCCGCGCTGCCGGGGGATCCGGAAGCTGCCGAGCGCGCGAAATCGATGATGAGCCGGCTGGGACTTCGCGAGAAAGAATTCAAAAAGCGCCCTGCGAAACTCTCGGGCGGACAGTGCCAGCGTGTCGCTATCGCCCGTGCCATGATCAACGGCCCGGAGGTCGTGTTCGCGGATGAACCGACGGCGTCCCTGGACCATGAAAATGCATTCAATGTCATGCGGGTGCTTCGCGAATATGCCGAAGAGCATCTGGTTCTGGTCGTGACGCACGACCGGTCCATCCTGCAGGACGCCGACCGGATCATCGAGATCTGGGACGGCCGGATCAGCGCGATAAAAGACGCAGAGAGATAAGGAGCAGTTTATGAAACCGTTTTCAGCGTTTTACTATATAAAACAGAATAAGGCGCGCGCCTGCACGGCGGCGATCATGTTCGCCCTCTGCATGATGCTTATGATGGGCGGAAATTTCATCATGAGCACCATGTGGGCCTTCGATCAGAGCGCCGGGAAACTGGACCAGTTCATCACGGCGATGGTCCTGTCGACGGATGAAAAACGGCAGGACTGGAAGGCGTTCCTGAGTGAGGTGGACGCGGACCCCGACCTTCAGATCTTCCACGGCTCCGGTTACGGACACGGTTCCATGGAATACGGGACCGCCTTAGGCGTCACCGCTTCGGGTAATGGCATGGTCTTCACGGTCCGGGAGGAGATGGAAGAAGCTTTCCGGATCATGGGGATCGATATCGACACGTCGAAAGTACAGGATCATGGTCTGGTCCTCAGCTCGATGTACGCAAAGGGCGCGGAAGGCGTCGGTGTATCCGAGGGTGACGTGGTGGATCCTTCATTTTCCAGTGCATTTGACACCGAGTACACGGTGGACGCGATCTATGAGGGCAATGACAACATTCAGTTCTACTTCATCCCAAGCGAGGTCCAGGCGTCCGGACGTGTATACATCCATGGCAAGAATATGGACCATGAGCAGCTGAAGCAGCGTCTGCTCGAGATCCGCGGGGACGGAAAGATCGCATTGTACACGAAGACGGCGAAGGAAAACTTCGAAGAGTTTTTCTCGATCTTCCGTATCATTTTCTATGTTTCGATCCTTCTGATCGGCGTCATCCTGTCGGTCACGATCTCTTCCTGGTTTACAGGACACTTCATGAAGCGGACCTACGAATTCGGCGTGTACCGCGCCGTGGGTCGCTCCCGCAAAGAGGTGCGGCGCAAGATCGCGGCAGAGATCCTGATCCAGGACCTGATCGGCATCATAGCCGGCTTGGCGATCGTGCTTCTGAGCACCTTCCTGCTGAATGAACTGGCCTTCGTGCCGAAGGGCAAATACCTGCCCTATGTGAGCGACATGGGCATCCTGGGCGCTGTGGTCAGCAACCTGCTGGCGGTCATCCCGCTGATCTTTTTCAAATCCCGCGCCATGAACCGCGCGGATGTGACGGAATTCTAAATCGGTGGCGGTCGTTTCGCCCTGAAGGCTAACGAAATTGCTGTTTTAGGCAGTTTCGTTAGCCTTTTTTGTGCTGCTTCGCGATGCTACTTGACGAGGATGCTAACAGAAGTTGAGTTTTTGCGTGTTTTGTTAGCATTGTCGCCTCAACATACTGGTATTTCATGAAAAAAATGCTAATGAAATTATCATTTTAGGCAGTTTCGTTAACATTTACGGTAGAAGGGGAAGAGTATGCTTGTGAGGCATACCGGTCGGATGATCATAACAACATCTCCCATTCCTGCTGTACAAAAATGCGGAATCCGCATTTTTGTACAGTAGCGCGGCGCAGACATGGATGCGCATTTGCCGCTTTTTGATTACGTGAAATGCGATAAAAAATCTGTACAAACCGAGGTGGGTGTGGTAAAATCAATCTAGGATTTTCGGGCGAGTGTGTCGCCCGTGTTGTGGGATGTTTTTGGACCGACAGAGTGAGGAAATGAATATGAAGAAGTGTAAGCGTAGATGGAAGAAACGCGTGATGCTCGGGGCGCTCGCCGCGGGCGGAGCGTATGCGGTCGTAAAGACGAGGAACGCGTACCAGGGCATCATGAAGATGGTCGAGGAAACGGACGACGATGAGCGGAAGATCATGGAGAAATTCGCCAAGTCGTATCACTATATAGGAAGCGCTGAGGAGTTTACGGGGGCGGCCGTTGGGGCGTTCTGTTGCTCGTTGCATTTGGAGATGCAGAACGCTCGGATCGAGAAGGATTGCGAGATCGAGCTGGGCTGTATGATGAGCTCCGTTGTGATCTTCGTTCCGGAGAAGATACATGTTGTAGTCGACGTGAAGATGACTTCCGGCGTGACCCGCTGGACCATGCAGAACGGCCTGCCGCAGGGCGCTGAGGGACCGACACTGCGCATTCACGGCGTGGCTCGCATGAGTTCGGTTTTGGTGCAGACACTTCCGGCTACGAGTGAGTCAGAGGAAAATGCAGATGCCGAAGCGTCGAAAGAGCCTGCGGAAACGAAGGCACCCGCAGAGGAGCTGCCGAGCGGCGGTCCCATCACGGATGATGAGCCCGTGGAGAATTATGAAGCGGAAGAAGAACCCGTTCGCGTGATAAAGATCACAGATATGGACGAAGCGGATGACGCATCCGAAGAGGAGTTAGCGGAAGAAGAACCGGGTGAGGAAGAGTCTGAAGAGATCTCCGAGCCGGAAGAACCGGTTGAGGAAGAACTCCC
Source organism: Lachnospiraceae bacterium (assembly GCA_017548765.1). Lineage (GTDB taxonomy): Bacteria > Bacillota > Clostridia > Lachnospirales > Lachnospiraceae > UBA1201. The sequence goes on from JAFYZH010000021.1 coordinate 56,461, forward strand.
TTCTGAGAAAGAAGAGCCCGAAGAGGGACCGACTGCTGAGGAGCCGGTTGAGGAAGCATCTGAAGAGATCTCCGAGCCGGAAGAGCCGGTTGAAGAAGAACTCCCTTCCGAGGAGGCAGAGGAATCTGCTGAGTCTGAGGAAGAAGAGCCGACCGAGCCCGAACCTGCAGATGAAGAAACCACCGACACCCCGCTGGAGGAAGACCTCGACGAGGACGATGATTTCGCAGGGGATGATAAGCGCAAACGTTTGTCACAGGACCAGATCGACGCGATCTTAGACCGGCTGGCGGACGAATATGAGGAGCGCGGCGGAGAGGAATAAACATGCTGGAAGTAAACAACATATCCAAAATGATGGACATTTTCCCGGTCATCAATAACGTGTCCTTCACGGTCGAGGACGGGGAGATGATCTCGATATGCGGGGATCCTTACGGCGGAGATCTCGTGTTGCAAGCCATACCGGGACTGCTGCAGGTAAAGCGCGGTTACGTGAAACTGGACGATGCGATCATCGCCGGCCACGGCATGACGAAGAAAAGCGAAGACTATGTGGGGGTGTTTTCCTATATCAGCACTACAGGAACACTTTTGTGGGAGAAAAGCTTCGATTACAACCTGAAATTCAGGGCGAAGTGGTTCGATAACTACAATACGCAACGGGCGCTCGACACTCTCGAAGCATTGGCCCCGGGATTCAACCGCAGGAAGCGGGCATCCTCGCTGGGCGAGCAGGATCTCGCGATCGCGGCCTTCGCCCTGGGTATGGGCATGGAAGCGAAATACTTCCTGGTGGATAATATTTGGAAAGACATTCAGGATGGAACGATCGTAGAGAAGTGCCTGGCCATTTTGGAGGAGCGTAAGCAGCAGGGCTGCGCGGTCCTCGTGGTCATGGATGAACACTTTTTATGCGGACCGGGTCGCGAGCATTTCAAGCGCATCCTGTACATGAAGATGGGAGCGCTGATCACGGATGCGACGCCGCAGACGAGCGTGGATAAACCTTTGGAACTTTTGATCGAAGAATGGAAGAGGGTGGCGAAATGATGCGATTTTTGGATTTATTCCGTCTGGAAATGCGAAGCCTCCGGCTTCCGATAGTCGTGTGGATCGTGGTCATGACGGCGGCCTGGTTCCTGGTGCCGACTTATATGATCTGGGCGATCGTTTGTTATGTGTTTGCCCTGGGCGGCCTCGCCATGAAGTGGTGGCAGTGCCGCAGGGATTACATGAATAAGAATTACGCGGTCCTGTACAGCTTGCCGGTGAACCGGCAGCAGTTCCTGGCCGCACGTTGCCTGGCCGGCGCGGCGTCGGGGTGGATCATCTACACCGCGTCGATGATCGTGATGCACGTTTCCGACCGTTTCGACCTGAAATGGCTGGAGCGCGGACCGATGGAAGAGCTGGCGGCATATGACGAACCGAGTAACTATCTGATGCAGTACTGCACGAACCGCAGCGGCATGTTTTCCGTGAATCTCGAACTTATCTTCCGTGTGATCCTGGCCATGGCGTTCTTTTCGATGTGCATCGAGTTGTTCCACATCGCGAAGCAGAATTATCCGGTCGTATTTTTGATCTACGTCGTGACGAACCTGATCGTGCGCTTTATGTGCATCCATCTCGTTGAAGGCACGCCGGTCATGATGTTTTTGGTGCAGCCGCTGGCCATGCCGGTCACCCTGCTGTACTATGGGGTAATGGGTGCGATCGGAATACACAGTTTGAGGAATTATTATACCGGATTCGAGGGAAAGCCGGAGGCGATCATATCGACCGCCGGAGATACATCCTTCTGATCCGGACCATGCGGGCCTGATAAGCCCGGAAGAAAAAGATCGACAGATCACGTAAGGAGTGGCATATGGCAGAGAAAGATGTGCGACCGCAGGACGCCGGAGAATACAAAATCCCGGAAGCGGTCACTTCGATCATAGAGCGGCTGGAGGCGGCGGGTCACGAGGCCTACGCTGTCGGCGGCTGTGTGCGGGATATGCTGCTTTCGCGTGAGCCCAATGACTGGGACATCACGACGTCCGCGAAGCCGGAGCAGGTGAAGGCGATCTTCCGCCGGACCGTGGATACGGGGATCGAGCATGGGACCGTAACGGTCGTTATGGACCATGCGAATTACGAGGTAACGACGTACCGGGTGGACGGCGTCTATCTGGACGGACGGCATCCGAGCGGGGTGACATTTACCGCGAGTTTATCGGAGGACCTGAAACGAAGAGATTTTACGATCAATGCGATGGCGTTTCACCCGAAGCGCGGCTTGATCGATCTGTATAATGGGCGCGAGGACCTGAAGCAGGGCGTGATCCGCTGTGTGGGCGCGGCAAATGAACGGTTCAGCGAGGATGCACTTCGCATCCTGCGGGCGTTTCGCTTTGCGGCGCAGCTGGGTTTTGCGATCGACGAGGAGACCCTCGAGGCGGCAAAAGCATTGGCCGCAAATTTGGAACTCATCAGCAAGGAAAGGATCGCGACGGAGCTGGTGAAACTGCTCACTTCCGACCATCCGGAGGAGTTCATGCACATGTACGAGGCCGGGGTGACGAAGTACGTCCTGCCGGAGTTCACGGCCTGCATGGAGACAGAGCAAAACACGCCGTTCCACTCGTTCAATGTGGGCGTGCATACGATGCGGGTGGTGTGCGGAGTGCGCGCGGACCGCGTGCTCAGGCTGGCGGCGCTGCTGCACGACATCGCGAAACCGAAGACGAAAACGGTCGATGAGAACGGGCGGGCGCATTTCTACTACCATGCGAAACTCGGTGCGAAGATGGCGGGGGAGATCCTCCGCGATTTGAAATTTGATAACGATACCATACGGCGCGTGACGCACCTGATCGAATATCATGACGATCGGAGGATCTACGGCGGGGAGGACGGGCTCACCTTTGCAGATGCGGAACGCGGACGCAGAAAGATCCGCAGAGCCATGAACCGGATCGGGAGCGAGGATTTCCTCCTCCTGCTGGAACTCATGCGTGCGGACGCAAACGGAAAACTTGAGAAACCGAATGAAGGGACCGAACTGGCCCTGAGGGGATTGGATGAAGCAGAGCGATACTATGGTGAGATCCTGGCCGCCGGCGAATGCATTTCGCTGAAGGACCTGAAGATCACCGGACGGGATCTGATCGCTATGGGCTACACGCCCGGACCGCAACTGGGAGAGAAACTGAACGAACTCCTGTTGGCGGTCGTGGATGATCCGTCACTGAATACGCGCGAAGCATTGGCCGCACGCGCGAAAGAGGGGCTCTGATGAAGTGCCGAAATAGGAAAATGACGATCAAAGAAGATTTGATCGTAAATTTATAAAAAAATATGGAGGTTACTATGAAACTAATTTACCAGGTCGAAGACAAACCGAAGTTTTCACAATTGATCGTTTTTGCCTTGCAGCAGTTGCTGGCGATCATGACGGCTACGCTGGTAGTTCCGGTCATCATCAACGGAAATGTTGCCGCTGCCATTGCAAAAAAAGAGATCGAATGGCAGATGACGAAGCCCATGAGCCCGGCCGCGGCGCTGTTCGGCGCTGGTGTCGGAACCCTGATCTACCTGTTCTTTACGAAGCGTAAGAGCCCTGTATTCCTCGGTTCTTCATTCGCATTCCTCGGTTCGCTGACATCCGCATTTACCGGTGCTGCCACCATGGCGCTCGGATACCTCGGACTGATCCTTGGTGCGTTTATCGCAGGCCTTGTGTACGTGATCATTTCCTTCGTTGTTAAACTTCGCGGAACGGGCTGGATCGAGAAACTGATGCCGGCGGTCGTTATCGGACCTACCGTTGCCATCATCGGACTCGCTCTCGCGGTCAATGCGGTCGGCGACCTTACGACGGCGATCAAGGCCAATGCATTGACCGGAACGGTTGCGACCGACCCGAAGATCGCGCTTCTGTGCGGACTGGTCACACTGGCGGTCGTTATGATCTCCTCCGTTTATGGTAAGAAGAGCGGCAAATTGATCCCGTTCATCTATGGTATCCTCGCCGGCTATGTCTTCGCTCTGATCGTAAGCCACTGCGGATACATGCTTAAGATCCCGGAGATGTACATTATCCCCGAAAACGCATGGGATGGTTTCCTCGTAGACGGAAGCGTGACATTTAAGTCGTTTATCTCCATGCCGGAGTTCTCCTTCCTCAATGCGAGCGGAGCGTTTGGCGACTTAAACCCGACATATTTCCTCACGATCTTGGTTGCATATGCGCCGGTTGCGTTCGTTGTATTTGCCGAGCATATCGCAGACCACAAGAATATCTCTTCGATCATCGAGAGAGACCTGCTTAAGGATCCCGGCCTCGATAAGACCCTCCTCGGCGACGGTGTCGGCTCCATGGTCGGCGCATTCTTCGGCGGCTGTCCGAACACCACCTATGGAGAGTCCATCGGTTGTGTGGCGATCACGAAAAACGCTTCGGTAGTTACCATCTTCGCGGCTGCCATCGGCGCGATCCTGATCTCCTTCTTCAACCCGTTCATCGTGTTCATCAACTCGATCCCGAGTTGCGTCATGGGCGGCGTATGTATGGCCCTGTATGGTTTCATCGCCGTATCCGGTCTGAAGATGATCCAGCAGGTCGACTTGAATAAGAATAAGAACCTCTTTGTAGTATCCGTGATCCTGATCTCCGGCGTCGGCGGACTTGAAGTATCCTTCAATACGTCCAACGGTGTGATCACGATCACGAAGGTAGCCTGTGCATTGATCCTTGGTATCCTTACGAACCTGATCCTGAAGAATGCACCGGATGAGGAAGTGACTGAAGAGAAGACAGAAAAGAAAGCAAAGAAATAAAAACGTTTTTAGGGGGGCGTGATCATGCCGGATATATTTATGCGGTTTCCCGGCGGCCGGGAGCGGTGCCTGACACTTAGTTATGATGACGGAGTGGTAAATGACTTCCGCCTCGGCGAGTTGCTTCAGAGGAAGGGGCTTCGGTGCACCTTTAACCTCAACAGCGGCATGTGGGGCGACCGGGACTATGACGACTACACGAGTACACACCGGCGTATGCGACCGGAGCAGGCGCGGGAGTTCTACCGCGGCGGATGGATGGAAGTCGCGGCACATTCCGTGACGCATCCGCACTTGGAGAGCTTACCTGCGGCAACTTGCACCGCGGAGATCCTGAAGGACCGCGCGGCTCTGGAAGAAATGTTCGGCGGCCCGGTGAGAGGCTTTGCCTATCCGTACGGAACGTGGAACGACAACGTGATCGCATCGCTTAAGGCATGTGGGATCCGCTATGCACGGACCGTGTGGTCATCGCATGATTTCTCGATCCCGAAGGACTGGCTGGTGTTGCGGCCTACGTGTCACCACGAAGATCCGGAACTGCCTCGCCTCATCGAGGAGTTCTTCAAAAACGACCCACGAAAAAAAGGCCCCAAGTTGTTTTACCTTTGGGGACACAGTTACGAGTTCGATTTTCATGATAATTGGGAGATCATAGAGACATTTGCCGACCGCATGGCCGGCCATGACGATGTGTGGTACGCGACGAATATCGAGGTGTACGACTACGTAAAGGCATACGAAAGCCTCGAATTCGACCTCGCATTGACCACGGTCATGAACCCTTCCGCGAAGCAGATCTGGTTCACGTTGGATGGGAAGATGTATAACGTGGCTCCCGGAGAAACCCTAAAATTGTGCCCATAGGGCAGGTTCGCTTTTACAACTGGTTATATACAGGGAGGAAGATGCCTATGATGGAGGCGATCGTGGAATTGATCGTGAGCATAGAGATCATGGTGGTGTGGTTGCTTGCGTTTCGCTATCCGCTGAATAAAACCAACGTCCTCACGGTGGTAATTATTCAGTCGATTGCCTATATCCCGATGATCGTGGAAGAATCGAGAACTCATACTGGCTTATTAGACGCCGTCGGGGGGGCCCTCTTCGCCTTCTTTATCACAATGTTTCTGAGTGTTATAGTCGGAGAGTTTTTCTACGCGGGTATTCTTCGGGATAAAGAGCACAATTTGCACGTGTTAAAAAGTATTGCCTACACCTGGGTGGGCAATGCAACATGGGTACTGATCTTTATGTTAGGCGCGCTTTAGAGCCGGATCTCCCGGGAGATCCCGAATCAGAACCGCGGAGGTATCACCCACAGGGACAATGATTCTGCAGGATAGACGAGGGGCCGTACGGCCGCCGCGATGTCGAAGACAAAGCGGTTGGTGTCGACGGCCTTTTCGCCGCAGTCGATCACCTCGACGTGGTCGGCGACATAGCGCACAAAACGGCGGACCGGATTTTGCGCGGAGAGACGAAGATAGGCCAGATCATGGTCCAGGAAGCGGCCGCCCAGATAGGCGGTCATGTGGATCATGAGTTCGAGCGCCAGCGAGTGATCGCTGATCCGAAGCTCCTCGTGAAAGTGGTCCGCGTATTTTTTCTTGATGTAGCGCGCGATCTCGAGGGCGGGCAGCATATGGCCTTTCCGCGTGCCTGTGACGCCGCGGCGCAGATGTTCCAAAAGCGCACGGTCCGCACGAACATGGACCGCCTGCCGGCAATAGTAGATATGGATCTTATCATCGAAGGGTGTATTTGCGAAAAAAGCCATGATATTTCTCCCGAAAACAGGCCGACCCGGTCGGCCGCAAACTAAAGGTATTTTATCGCAAAAGAGCGAAATATGCAAGTGAGAGAGAAACGGAATGGATCGCAGAAAGTGAGCGAAACAGCGGGCCGATCAACGAAAAAACTAACGAAAACGGCCGAAACGGGCGAAAATAACGAAAAAAGTGCCCAAATCGACGACGCTTACAAAAAAAAGTATGGAAATCCACGGCGGTTTATTGTATAATTAAGCAAATATAGCCTGAAGGAGGAAACGAATATGGCTAATTGTAATGTATGCGGTACATTTGTTCAGGAGGGAGTTACGACTTGTCCGAACTGCGGATCTCCGATCGCCGGCGCTGTAGCTGCTCAGGCTGCACAGGCGGTAGATACAGCTGCTCAGACTGTTGATCAGACGGCTACTCAGGCTGCACAGACCGTTGAAGGTGCCGTTAATACTACTGCGGCACAGGCTGCACCTGCTGCATCGTCCGCACCTGCATTTATCGGCTCTATGGGAGCTGTCAGCGGAAGCATGGATGCTAAGAACGGCAAAAAGCTCGATGCGATCGCTGCCGGTCTGGACGGTAAGGATTATACCGCGAACTACACTGCGAAGGATAAGGAAGACAACAAGCTTTTCGCTATCCTTGCTTATTTCGGCATTCTCTGCCTGATCCCGCTTTTCGCGGCAAAGGAATCTCCCTATGCGAAGTTCCATACAAATCAGGGACTTCTGTTGCTGATCATCGAAGCCAGCCTGGGTGTTTGCTCTATCGTTTTCAGCTTTATCCCGTTTGTTAAGTCGTTGATCGCTCCGATCCTGCTCTCTTGCCTGCTGATTTTCAGCGCTACGATGTTCATTTATGGACTTCTGAACGCTTGTCAGGATCGTGCGAAAGAGCTTCCGGGTATCGGCGGCATCCGCATTATTAAATAATCGATTGATCATTTCCATGATCGCATAAAAAGGACCGTAATATGGGCGTTAAAGAGCTTTGGAACGGACTGATGGCGGAGAAGACCCGCAGTCAGAAAGTAATCGGTAAAGTTGCGTATTGGGTACTCTTCGTAATCTGTGTGATGTTCTTCTTCATCTGCTGGGTTTCGGAGGATAACTCGTTTCTTTTGCTGATGGTTTATTGTGTTGTGGTGCCGATCGTCATGGCATTTCCCACATACATCACCAGGATATCCGTTAAGATCCAAAGTTTCGGAACGGTGGCCTTTTTGCTGTATTTTGCTTCGGCATACTGCATTCAGACCAAGACGTTGACCCCCAGTTACGGTCTTTTTTTGGGTATAGCCTGCCTGGCTTCCCTGTACCAGGATATCTTTCTGAATATCTTCCACCTGTTGTACACCATCGCTTTTTATGTGATCTACTATGTTACGATCGCCCCGGCCGTTGAGAAGGCCGCGAAAGGAGCCGCCCAGGAATCGGGCGTTGCGCAGGAAGTGGCGACGACTGTGCAGGATATGGGCGTCACGGAAGTGGCATCCAAACTGCAGCTCATGATGCTCATCAGCGGTACGCTCATGCTCATGGTGCTGATCTCGTGGAATAAGCATCAGGCAGCTATCGCCCGTAAGAAGACGAAGGACGTTCAGGACCTCCTCGAGATCGTTGAGGAGAAGAAGAACGAAGCCGAGGCTGCGGCGAAGGCGAAATCCGACTTCCTGGCAAATATGAGCCATGAGATCCGTACTCCTATGAACGCGATCTGCGGTATGAGTGAGCTCCTCGCGAAGAGCGACCTGACCCCGCAGAACTCGGAATATGTAAACATGATCCAGATGTCTTCGGAGAACCTGCTCCGCCTGATCAACGACATCCTCGATTTCTCGAAGATCGACGCAGGCCGCATGGAGCTGGTGAACGATGACTACGATCTGAGCGAATGTATCAACGAAGTTCAGAACGTGATAAATACCCGACTGACGAATAAGGACATCGCCTTTTTGATCGAGTGTCCGCCGAACCTGCCGTTGCACTATAACGGCGACGTCATGCGTATCCGGCAGATCCTCATCAACATCCTGGGCAATGCGGTCAAATTTACCAAAAAAGGTTATATCAAGCTTTCCATCGACTTCCGTATCCTGCAGAACAACAAGGTCAAACTGATCTTCAGCGTCGAGGATACCGGTATCGGCATCAAGCGGAGCGACATCCAGAAGCTCTTCGGTGAGTTCATGCAGCTCAACACGAAGAAGAACCGAAGCATTCAGGGTAGTGGTCTGGGACTGGTCATCTCCAAACGAATGGCGAAGATGATGGATGGTGATATCAACGTAAAGAGTGAGTACGGCGTAGGTTCCACCTTTAACATCATTATCCAGCAGAAGCAGGTGGATGATTGGGTCTGCTTCCGTACCCGCGAAACAAAACCGGTCCATTTCTACGTTTTCGAGCCGAACGAGCACTATCGCGAGAGCATTCGGACGAACGTAGCCTATCTGAATATGGCGATCGATTTCATCCGGTCGAAAGATGAACTCCTGCAACTGAAGAAGCAGATCAAGCCGGAACAACGAAACATCCTGATGTTCGACTATGTCTCAGGATTTTCGACGATCCGCCAGAACCTCGATAAATTCAAAGACATTTCCCTCGTTGCCATGACGAGTATCAACGACGTCATCGTGGACGAAGTGGAGAACGTTGTATTCATGCATAAGCCGATCAGCGTGCTGTCCATGGACGCGATCCTGAAGAACCGTGCCCGCTGGAACGTGCAGAACGGTCACCTGCAGATGCTCAACAGCTTCTTCGCCCCCGAGGCGCGCGTCCTTGTGGTCGACGACAATGTCATCAACCTGCGCGTGGCGGACGCATATCTGCGCCGCTACCTGATCTCGCCTGTGCTGGCTGAAAGCGGCGATGAGGCGATCGAACATGTGGAGAACGATCCGCCGTTCGACCTGATCTTCATGGACCACATGATGCCTGTGCACGACGGTATCGAAGTTACGAAGAGCATCCGAAATATCGGAAGCGAATATACGCGTAACATTCCGATCATTGCCCTCACGGCAAATGCGGTAAAGGGCGTCGAGAAACTGTTCCTCAACAACGGAATGAACGATTATCTGTCGAAGCCGATCGACTCGAAGCGACTCAATCAGGTGCTGGCGCAGTGGCTGCCGCCCGAGAAGCAGCTGACCGAACTTCCGGAGGAGTACGCGCACATGCTAAAAGACCTTCCGGACGAGTCGTCCGTGGAGAGTGCAGACATCGTTATCCCCGATGTCGACGCAGCAAAGGCGATGCGCGAACTGGGCCACAGCAAGGAGGAATATCTGGACCTGCTGGAGACCGTTTACGAGGAAGGCCAGAAGAAGCTTCCGCTGATGCGCGAATGTGTTGCGCATGGCGAGTGGCAGCGTTACATGATCGAGGCGCATGCCCTCAAGAGCGTGTGTGCGAGCATCGGCGCGGGTAACCTGTCCGTCACTGCGAAATCGCACGAGATGGCGGTAAAAGACGGTAACATTTCCTTCGTTCAGAAGGACAATGCGAACTTCCTGGCGGCGTATGAGAAACTCCTGACGGACATCGATTACTACTTCAAGACGCAGGAGACATCCGACGAGCAGAAGCCGGAACTGTCCACGCAGCAGTTGCGTGACGTCATGCGTGAAGTCGCGACCGACATCGACGAATACGACGGCGAGGCAGCCGTTGGTAAACTGGACAGCCTCCTCTCCGAATACAAGATGGACGAAGATATCCGCCGTCAGCTCCTTCGTATTAAGGACCGTGCGGACTCCTACGAGTACGAGGATGCGGCTCATGCGATACTAAATTTGGCTCGTATGATCGCTGTTCGGTAAAAAATATACCGAAAATCGTAAAAATATCCGAAAATATGCGGGTTTTTGGTCGATAATACTTGCACGTTTATCGGTAAAATGGTATAATAATAATGCCCGAACAGGGACAATATCTCGAAAAGGAGAACAGAATATGAATAAAAAACTTAGTTTGTCGCCGACATTGTTGTCTTTGCTCGGTGTGATCGCTTTTTATTTAGGTGGCTGGGAAGCCGGCATCATCTATTTCATCGCGATCCTCGTATTTGAGACTGCCGACAGTGTTAAGATCAATCTCATGCAGTACGTTATCGTAAGAGCCATGATCTATGTAGTTTTCCGTGCTCTCGATATCCTGGGAGACATCCTCGGATGGTTCTTCAGCTTCGCAAGCAAGCCTTTCGAGCTGGATAAGTTTAACGTATTCAGATATCCCTCTAAGTATGACTGGGACATCGCCCTTAACCTGTGTATCTTCCTGTTGTTCTTCGTTACGATCCTTGGTAAGAAGGTCGTTAAGGTTCCTACCATCCACGGTATGGTAGTTCGTAACATGGACTTCAGCGCGAACGCAGCAGCTCAGCAGCCGACAGACGTTCAGTAATTGAATAAATTCGGAAGAGCTTACGGGCACTTCCTTCGGATGAATACATCCGGATATCGGAACAGCCGCATTCATCGTACGACGATGCATGCGGCTGTTTTTTTCGGGAGGAATAGCTATGGGAAAAAGCAATAAAAAGGGACTCGGCTATAAGATGGGGACCCGGCTCGCATTTGCCGGACTCATCGTTTGGTCACTCTTTGCGATCGGGTTTACGATTTGGCTCGGTTCGAAGGGACACTGGACGAACAGCAACCTGTCCAGAAACGGTGAGGACGGACATATCTGGGCACTGCGCCTGTGGGCGCTCGTGACCGGCGCGCTGTTCTTTCTGCACTCTACGTACTGCATGTACCTGGGCAGCTATAAGAGGCTCACGGCGCGGTTTTTGTGCTACGCCGCATGTGTCATGCTGATCATCAGTACATTCATCCCGTGTAAGACCGGACCAGGGGCTTCAGACACGGACGAGTTCATAGCGAATATCCATCTGTTCGTTTCATTCAGTTCCACCATGGTACTGCTCGCAGGCACGGTAGTGTTCGAGCTGTGGATGCGGTTTTCGAAGAAGATCCGCATGGTCGACGACCTCGTGATCACAGGCATTTCCCTGGGCATCGCCCTGCTTTCGATCCTGATCTTTAAGATCGTGACGAGTCTGGTCGAGGTATTTACCATCACTGCATTTTCGTTCCTTTGGGTGCGCTTCGCTTGGAAGCTCCTGCGCTGGGAGAAGGTCGTAGAAAACCTGCCGCCGAAGCCGGGTAGACCGTCTTCAAAGGACAATAAAAAAACAACCTCGAAGTCGGAGAAGACCGAGAAGAACGATAAGAAGCAGGAAAAGAAAAAAGAATCCGAAAATCCCTTGGATTACGAAGAGGGATTGTGGTGATAGAAAAATAACAATTTGGAGGTTAGAATGGGCAGAAGTACACAAGAAGCGATCGCTTTCGGCATTTACCTGGCTATCGTGCTAGCGATCGGTATCGTCTTCTTCCTGAAGGGAAGAAAGGAAAAGGGAGGAGATAAATCGTATTTCCTCGGCAACCGTAACATGAACGGTCTGGTAGCAGCATTGTCCGCAGGTGCGTCCGACATGAGTGCGTGGGTACTCATGGGACTTCCCGGATCCATCTATCTGTTAGGTATGGGTCAGGTCTGGATCGCGATCGGTCTGTTGTGCGGTACGATCGCCGCATGGCTCCTGGTAGCGCCGGGACTGCGTCGTTTTTCGATCCTCGCGGATGACTCCATTACCATTCCGCAGTTTTTGACGAATCGTTTTAAGTCTAAGGATCACGTGCTGTTGATCGTTTGTGCGATCGTTTTCATCGCGGCTTACTGCGTATATGCAGCATCCAGTATCGTGGCATGCGGTACCTTGTTCCAGACGGTATTTGATTTCGGCGATGATATGAAGCACTGGGTAATGATCGGTGCTACAGCGGTAATCCTCGTATATACCTTCCTCGGTGGTTTCAACGCCGTATGCTGGACGGACTTCGTGCAGGGTCTCATGATGCTTGCAGCGATCATGGCGGCGCCGATCATAGCAGTCGTAGTTATGGGTAAGGCGGATTTCGCTCCGATGGCACCGGTCGTTACAGACGAGAATTATTACAACCTCCTTTCATCCGGTCAGTTTGACTGGGCTAGTATCTCGGATATTTTAAGCGGCTTCGGATGGGGCCTCGGTTATTTCGGTATGCCGCACATTCTGGTTCGTTATATGGCGATCCGCTCCGAGAAGGAGATGAAGAAGTCGAGAGTGACCGGTATCATTTGGACCGGCCTCATTCTGACGATGGCATGTGTAGTTGCATTGGTCGGCCATGAATACATCGGAAGTTATTTGAATTCAGGTAACAAGAACCTCGTTTTCATTACCATGGTTCGTGATCTCTTCCCTGCATTCTTAGGTGGTATTCTGCTGTCTGCGATCCTGGCGGCATCCATGAGCACCGCGGATTCACAGTTGCTTGCATCTTCCTCTGCATTTGCATCGGACGTATATAAGAAGGTCATCCGTAAAAATGCGAAAGATAAGGAGATGCTTCTCGTCGGACGTATCGTAGTCGTATTTATCTCGATCGTGGCACTCATCATAGCTCTGACTCCGGGTACCGGTGGTATCATGGAACTGGTTGAAGCGGCATGGGGAGCTTTCGGAGCGGCTTTCGGTCCGGTCATCCTGCTGTCGCTTCATTGGAAACGTTTCAACTATTTCGGCGCAGTGGCCGGTATCATCACCGGTTTCCTCGTGGATGTATTGTGGTATGTGTTCCTGTCCGGCAAAACAAACCTGTATGAGATCATCCCTGGTTTTATTTGCGGCATGATCGCAGCTGTCGTAGTGACATTGATCACGAAGGAACCTTCGAAGGAAGTAACCGATATGTTTGAGAGAGCGAAATATCCGGTAGAGACGCAGAAATAAGGAATTGCGTGACCAGAATATGATTAGGCGCCGGGAGTAAGGCGTCGTGAATGAGCCCAAGTCTCACCGTGAGACCTGGGCTTATTTTTTGACTAAAAAAAGCGAAAAAATCCCTTGACAAGTTAGATAAGACTAACTATAATGTGCATGGAGGTTAGCAGAAACTAACTTCGGAGGAGTCTGATATGCGAACACTGAAAGATGCTAAGATCGGCGAGAGAGTCACGGTCAAACGATTAAACGGAGAGGGACCTATCCGCCGCAGGATCATGGATATGGGGATCACGAAGGGCGTGGAGATCTACGTCCGGAAGGTCGCGCCGCTCGGGGATCCGCTCGAGCTTACTTTGCGTGGGTACGAGCTTACGCTGCGCCGCGCGGACGCGGAATTGATCGAACTGGCGGATCGCGACGGAAAGGAAGAGCGGTAGTATGGCGGAGAAAAAACAGATACGGATCGCCCTCGTGGGGAATCCGAACAGTGGTAAGACGACGCTGTTTAACGCGCTGACCGGTTCCAACCAGTTCGTCGGAAACTGGCCGGGCGTGACCGTGGAGAAGAAAGAAGGAAAACTGAAAGGACGCGAGGACGTCATCGTGACGGACCTTCCGGGCGTTTATTCATTGTCCCCTTATACTCCGGAGGAAGTGGTCGCCCGAAACTATCTGATCGAAGAAGATCCGGATGTCGTACTCAACATCATCGACGGAACCAACTTGGAGCGTAACCTCTACCTGACGACGCAGGTGCTGGAGCTGGGTATCCCGGTCGTGGTCGCTATCAATATGATGGACGTCGTCCGTAAGAATAAAGACAGTATCGACACGCAGAAGTTGTCGAAGGCGCTGCGCTGTACGGTCGTGGAGATCTCGGCGCAGAAGGAGACCGGTATCAATGAGGCGGCAGAGGCTGCGATCGCGGCGGCCGGCGGCGAGGCGGCGACACCGCTGCACATCTTCAGCGGCGCGACCGAGCATGCATTGGCCCACATCGAGGAAGCGACGGTCCACGATCTGTCGGACCTCAAGCAGCGCTGGTACGCGATCAAACTGTTCGAGCGCGACGAGCGCGTCATCGCGAAACTGGGCATCACCGACCGGGTTCGCGAGCACATTGAAAAGGACATTCGCGCGGCGGAGCGGGAGATGGATGACGACGCAGACTCCATCATCGCTAACGAGCGTTATGAATACATCGGCGAGGTCGTGAAGACCTGCTACACGAAGAAGAGAAGGGGCATGGACTCGACGTCGGATAAGATCGACCGCATCGTGACGAATCGCTTTCTCGCATTGCCCATCTTCTTTTTGGTCATGTTTTTGGTATATTTCATCTCCATCTCGACGGTGGGCGCGTGGGGAACGAACTGGGCCAATGAGGGCCTGTTCGGCGAGGGCTTCTACCTCTTCGGCATCAAGGACTGCTGGATCCCCGGCATTCCGGTGGTGGTCGGCGACCTGCTCGACGCGGTGAACTGCGCGGGCTGGCTGCGTAGCCTGATCATCGACGGCATCATCGGCGGTGTCGGCTCCGTCCTCGGTTTTGTTCCGCAGATGTTCATGTTGTTCCTGTTTCTGGCGTTTCTGGAGGCCTGCGGCTACATGTCGCGTATCGCCTTCGTCATGGACCGTATCTTCCGTCGTTTCGGCCTATCTGGTAAGTCGTTCATCCCGATGCTCATCGGCACCGGCTGCGGCGTGCCCGGCATCATGGCATCCCGCACCATCGAAAACGACAGCGACCGCCGCATGACGATCATCACGACGACATTTATCCCGTGCGGCGCGAAACTTCCGGTCATCGGCCTGATCGCATCCGCTATGTTCGGCGGGGCGGCCTGGGTCGCTACCTCGTGCTATTTCGCCGGCGTAGGCGCGGTCATCATTTCCGGCATCATCCTTAAGAAGACCAAAATGTTCGCAGGTGAGGCGACGCCGTTCGTCATGGAACTTCCCGCCTATCATATGCCGACGCCGAAGAACCTCCTGCACTCCATGTGGGAGCGTGGCTTCGCCTTCATCAAGAAGGCCGGCACCATCATCCTGGTGGCATCCATCGTGATCTGGCTCGGCAGTAATTTCGGCACGGTCGATGGCTCGTTCGGCTACCACGGCGATGCACTCGATCTCGAAGACAGCGTTCTGGGCATGATCGCCCGCGCGATCGCGTGGATCTTCGTGCCGATCGGTTTCGGTAACGTGCGCGAGACCATCGCGACCCTTATGGGCCTGCTCGCGAAGGAGGAGATCGTCGGCGTGTTCGGCGTCCTCGATTTCGCGGGGCTCACGCAGCTCGCGGCATATTCCTTCCTCCTGTTCAACCTGCTGTGTGCGCCTTGCTTCGCTGCGATCGGCGCGATCCGGCGGGAGATGAACAGTGCGAAGTGGACGTGGTTCGCGATCGGCTACCAGTGTACATTTGCCTATGCAGTCTGCCTTATGGTCTACCAGTTCGGCCTGCTTTTCACGGGCAATGGCTTCACAGTTGCGACGGGTTTTGCGACGCTTGTTTTCGCTACGCTTTTGTATTTGTTCTTCCGCCCGAACCAAACGGAGGTAAAAAAACATGCTTCAGTGGCTGGAAAATAATTGGGGAACCCTCGTGGTCTCCATCGTCCTGATACTTATTGTATTGCTGGTCGTTCGGACGATGATTCGCGACCGCAGGGCGGGAAAGAGCGCTTGCGGCAACACCTGCGCCGGGTGCGCATTGGCCGGAAAATGCCATGCTTCCGGCAGTAACCCGTCGTGCGGCGGAGAGGGCGTCTGCCCTGCAACAGAAGACCTGCTTCAAAAGATCGAGCGGGAAAAAAGCGGCAAATGCTAAATTTCCTCTTCCTTTTTCGATTTCTATGCGTTATAATGAGAGACGGATTGCGTTATTGCTAACGCACGTATCGTATTGTTATAGTATCGGAGGTATATATTATGTTAGTATCTGCTAAGGAAATGATGCAGAAAGCAAGAGCAGGCCACTACGCTGTAGGCCAGTTCAACATCAACAACCTGGAGTGGACGAAGTCCATCCTTCTTACCGCACAGGAGTGCCAGTCTCCTGTCATCCTCGGTGTATCTGAGGGCGCAGGTAAGTACATGACCGGTTTCAAGACCGTAGCTGCTATGGTTAAGGCTATGATCGAGGAACTCAACATCACCGTTCCGGTAGCTCTTCATCTGGACCACGGTACCTACGAAGGCTGCTACAAGTGCATCAAGGCTGGTTTCTCATCCATCATGTTCGACGGTTCTTCTCTTCCGATCGACGAGAACCTGGCGAAGACGAAGGAACTGGTTGCAGTTTGTGATCACCTGGGTCTCTCTCTTGAGGCTGAGGTTGGTTCCATCGGCGGCGAGGAAGACGGCGTGATCGGCGCAGGTGAGTGCGCAGACCCCGCAGAGTGCAAGCAGGTTGCGTCTCTCGGCGTTTCGATGCTGGCTGCTGGTATCGGTAACATCCACGGTAAGTATCCGGAAAACTGGGCAGGTCTTTCTTTCGAGACATTGGCCGCTATCAAGGAAGCTGTAGGTGACATGCCTCTCGTTCTGCACGGTGGTACAGGTATCCCGGCAGATCAGGTTAAGAAGGCTATCTCCATGGGCGTTGCAAAGGTTAACGTAAACACCGAGTGCCAGTGGGCATTCCAGGAAGCTACCCGTGCTTACATCGAGGCAGGTAAGGACCTTCAGGGTAAGGGCTTCGATCCTCGTAAGCTGCTCGCTCCCGGCGCAGAAGCTATCAAGGCAACCGTTAAGGAGAAGATGGAACTCTTCGGATCCGTTGGTAAGGCTAACGACTAAAAAACTCGGGCACTTCGCCCGCGATATATTGAAAAGCCCCGGCACTGCACCGCAGCGCCGGGGCTTTTTGCGTATGCCTGCGCATCCCCTGTTGCGGCGGAACTCCCCAGAGTACTGAGTTTCCCCCTGACCACGAGCCATGTCGTTCCCTTGCGGTCAGGTCACTTCGCGGTGAAAAACCCTGCCGCGAGCATCGCAGCCGGATTTGATGGTACCGCTTCGACTTCGGCCGTTTTCCTGATGAAAACGACCTCAGCTAGCTCAAAATCGGCCTCGGAGGCCGATTTTGCCCATCATCCGGCTGCTCTGTCGCGGCGTTTTACATCCGCTCGCTCCAAGGCCCGCGCGAAAACGCATTGCCCGTGGGTAGCCATAGACAGTGCAGCAGGGGAGTACCGCCGCAACGGATATGCGCGCCCTGGGACTGTGCGCCCCCGCGCTGCGGTGCAGTGCCTGTTGAAGAGACGAAGCGGGCGAAGTGGAGCGGCGCGGGAGGAAAAAAGCAAGAGGGGGTGGCTAAACCGCCTATAGGGAGTAGAAAGCATATAGGCGGTTAGTTGGCGAGAGGAATTATTGAATGGAACCGCCTGTAGGAAGCAAGAAGCGTATAGGCGGTTTGTAAGCGAGTGGAGTAATCGAATGGAACCGCCTATAGGGAGTAGAAAGCATATAGGCGGTTGAGCTGGCAAGAAAGAGCGCGAGCGGGACAGTCCTTTGTAGAAGCAGGCTTCCGATTTGTGCTGAATAATACCTTCCTTTCCGCCAGATGGATACCTATGGGTATTCATTCGGTGATTTTTTTATGGATTTTTTAAAGATACCTGTAATGTTTACACACGTTTTGGGAGTATATAGATAGAGGCATTTGTTGATACATGCATCATTGATCATAGCTGATCAGGCAAATAGAAACGGAAATGTAATGAAATTGTCAGGCTTCTGACGATTTAGTTAAGATTAATCGAATCGGATTGTAAACCGCATGAATGCATGATAAACTGTTTAAAGTTCGGGGAACGGGAAATCCCCTATGTGTGCGACAAAAACCGGGAAGAGGGCCCGGTTATTACATGAATAATGCGCTAGGACGCGTTATAATATTATATTTCCGGCGTGGGACGGAAATAGGAAAACATGGAGGTAATCTACAATGGAGAAGATGAAAAGGCGTACACCTCGCGGTGCGTCAAACAGTTTAGGACGCTTATGGGCAGGGCTTCTGGCGGTCCTTTTGGTAATTGGGTTAGTGCCTGAGGCCGTTACCGTGACGATTAACGCAGCAGAATTGACTAGCACGACCGCTAACGCTAAGATTAAAGATATCTTGGGAAAGGGCGATTATGTTCCGCAAATTACTAGGACCAGAGAGAGGAGATCTACAAAACCCAACGACACGTATATATATAATGGCGGGTATTACTATAGCACTAAGAGCACGAATCTTTACGATGAGGATAAAAAAGAGTATTATAGCGGTGCTGGAGGTATTTGTACCTGGTGTGCCTTTACGAATTTACTGAACCGCAAGATTGCTTTGGATGGAGGATCGAAAGCTGTTTTTGAAGCAAACAAATATGATATATTGAATGTTGCTAAGAGAATCGGGAATACCAATGAGGGCGTAAGGTTTTCTGTTTCCGGGCAAAATGATTATATATGGATTGGCAACAAAAGGTCATTCGCTGATGTATATTCTAAGTCCTTTGACAACGGCAAAGGCCGTTCGTATACCGGCTATACTGAAGAAAAGGTCAACAATGTCCCCCTAAATAGTACTAAGGATTTAAAAGATGATGACTTAACTAAACGTATCAATGAGATTAAGGAAAAGTTAAAAAATGAACTTGATGCTCATCCCGAGGGCATTGTTATTCAGTTTTCTAAGGATAGCAGTAACATGCATGGCATAGTCCTTACAGGTTATTACGATGATCAGGGGTATTTAAGCTTTTATACTGTTGATACTGCGGGAACTTATGGTGACGGGTTCACCCCAATAGAGAGCTCGCATTTAGGAACGCATTATGGTAATGAAAACTTCCAAGGCGTAAAAAAGATCGATAACATTGTTAAATATATTACATCCTATGTTTATATAAAATCTGCTTCTGGAAGTTTGGATATTCCCGACCCTAATGCTCCGGTTAGTATCAATAACCTTTCCATCGATGGGAAGACAGGAACAATCACTCTTCCGAAGGGATATGCACATCTGATGGGGACTGTGACCTCTGGAAGTGCAATCACTTCCGTTAATGCGAAAATTGAAATCGGAGGAGTAGAGAAGTATAATAAAACCATTAGCCCATACACGACAACAGTGGACCTGAAAGAAAGCACGCTGAATAGAGGCACTGAATGTATACAGTTCGGAGGGTTTGACCCTGGAACGTATACATTAACTGTGACAGCCGAAGATCAAGCAGGAAATAAAGATACAGAGATAATGGAGTTTACTATTGCATCTGAGGGTGGTTCTGCCGTGAGCAATACTTCCTCCAATTCAATCAAGATTTCCGATCTTAAGTTGGAAGGAGGAAATACATTCGAGAAGGGATCGCCAAAAAATCTTTGTGGGACTATTACCTCGGATTACGATATAAAAGAAGTAGTAGCAGAGGTGAATGGAAAAAAGTACGGTCCAATTACGCCTAAGGAACAACAGACGGTTAATTACAGGCGTATTGATTTAAAAACCAGTGCGCTTAACAGTTCTCTCGGTGGTAAATATTCAAAATATATTAGTTTTGGAGGCTTTTCAAAAGGCACATATACTCTCAAGATAACAGTTACAGATAAAAAGCAGAATATGGAAACGGCCGAATTTGATTTCACAGTTACGGATCCGAACTCAATTTCAATTGATCTTAGCGGGTTCGCGTATTCTCAGAAATATGGTAAGAGCTATAATATCCCTGGAACGGTAAAGACGACCACTGCAAACATTAAGATGATTGAGGCGCGGGTGATAGATGCTCAATCCGGATCATACTATGCATCAGCGAAGTATTGTAAAGACAGTGATAACGGTAAAAACAAGAAGGGGCAGAAAGTTGAGAAGACTATATATCCGAATTCGAAATCGGTAAATCTTACCAACACAGATATTAATAGTATTTCGATGGGATGCCTTGCATATGGATATTATTATTTTGAGGTAAAAGTAACAGATGTGCTTGGCAATACCGCTATGAAAAGAGTTGCGTTCCAGGTGAAGTAACGGGCATATTACTATTGCTCGAGTTATTTAAGGAGAGGTATCCCACGATGATCTCCGAAAGAGAATGCGAAGTGGAAAAGAAATGAAGGAATCATTCCAAGGACTGTTGGCGGTGAGCTTTGTGATCGCTATGATTGTGGAGTCGGTTCCGTTCTTCAGTGAGAGTGTTGAAGTGTCTGATGTTAATTCGCTACCAGTCAGGCAATAGGTAAATTTGACTAGAACAAGTTTTAAAGCCCCGAACAGCACATCGATGCTGTTCGGGGCTTTTTTAAATTTCTGACAAACTACTTCATTACGCCCCAGGGAATCTTACTCTGGAACTATCGGGAGTTTCGAGGTGCGTGGGGGATCTTACGCACATCCCCACGGTCGGAGCCTTAGAAAAACCCAAAAAAATCTTCCGTCTTGCGGGATTCGACTTTTTGTAGTAAGATGTGCATAGGGCGTAGTGAAAACGTTTTCGTTACGGTGCCTTTTGGGGGAAATGTAACAAGAGATTTAGGATGGAACAAATGGATCAGAAGGCTAGCATGACCAAAGCCTGGAAGAGGCGTGGCCGGGAGCATCTGAGACGGCATTATAAGATCATGGCCATGATCGGTATTGCTGTTATCATGATCACCGGCGGTTTTTCTGAACCCCGCGGATATACCACGATGGAGGATTTCGCGGCTTCCAAAGTGCGCCCTGAAACCGGCACGGTCAGCTGGGTAAATAGTTGGCAGCGGTTTAAAGAGACCTTCTGGACGGAGGATGGATTTAAAAATCCGCTCGATATCGACGAGGTACTCGAAGAGCGCCTCGAGCAGCAAGGAAAAACCGATTCGGAGGGAGATACTCCCGAAGGAGAGAAGGGAGAGCAGACCGAGTCCGAGAAGTTTTGGGAGCGCGCGTTGGGCCGGACCCAGGGTGTGTTCGCGAAACTGGTCAATGGAGTGACGACCGGTTCGTTCTACGTTTCCCTGGCGACCGCGATCACATCGATCGTCGGCTCACCGAACGTCGCCGTCATCCTGCTGGTATTGGCCGGCTTCGCCGTCACCTTCCTGTTCTGGATGTTCGTGCGAAACGTCGCAACGGTCAGCTTGTACCGCATCCTGCTGGAAGGCCGGATGTACAAATATATAGGCCTGTCGCGTATCTTGTTTTTGATGCGCGTAAAGAAGTGGGTAAAGGCATCCGTCACGATGCTGGTCTACTATGTCCTGCAGACGCTGTTGTGGTTTACCATCGTCGGCGGCGTCATCGCCCGCTATTCGTACTACCTGGTGCCGATGATCATCGCGGAGAACCCGGATATCGGACCGATCCAGGCCATGAAACTCTCACGGGCCATGATGATGGGCCATAAGAGAGAATGCTTCCGCATGGAGATCTCCTTCATCGGCTGGCACATTCTGTCATTTGCCGGATGGTATCTGTCCGGTTTCATACATATCTACACATTGGGTACATTGGCCGCGACAGCGTTGAGCGCGCTGTATATCCGCCCGTACATCATGGCGACGAACTGCGAGTACTATGCGGACCGTCGTAAGGACGCGATCGAGAAGAAGATCCCGGGGACGGAACGGCTGAACGACATCTACTTGTACGAATTGCCCTCGGATGAGGTGATCGCCGAGGCATACGAGGAAGTCATCGAGATCGCGCGTGAGCCGGTCGCAGAACTGTCTCTGGATGGTTTCCCGAAGTTCATGGCAGACTGGTGGGGCATCACGTTCTGGCACAGCCGCCGCGAGCGCGCCTACGAAGAATATCAGGCGCACAAAATGCGCGTGCGCGATCTGGACCACGTGGTCGCCCGCGAGGAGTACCCCGTTCGACTGGGGCCCCTGCATAAAGAAAAACCTCGAAAGTTCCTGGAAAATATATACTACATCCGTCACTATTCCGTCTGGTCATTGACCATGATATTCTTCACATATTCGATCATCGGATGGTTGTGGGAGGTCGGAATGCACGCGGTGCAGACGGGTGAATTCGTCAACCGTGGCGTGATGCACGGACCGTGGTTGCCGATCTACGGCTGGGGCGCCGCCATGACGTTGGTTCTGCTGAACCGCGTCCGGCCGCATCCGTTTGTGATGTTTTTCTCGACGACCGCGCTGTGCGGCACGCTCGAGTACGTGACCAGCTGGTATCTGGAACGGGCCAATGGCGTGCGCTGGTGGGACTACAGCGGCTACTTCCTGAACATCAACGGACGTGTCTGCGCGGAAGGCCTGCTGCTGTTCGGCATCGGCTGTACCGCGACGGTGTACCTGCTGGGACCGGTGCTGGATAACCTGTTCGCCCGGATCCCGTATAAGGTCATCATCCCGATCGCGCTGTCGCTGTTGCTGCTGATCAGCCTCGACCAGGCGTATTCGAAAAAGCATCCGAACCTGGGTAAAGGCATCACATCCGGCGGTGAGGCAGAGGGCGAAATCCCGGATAATGACGTCACGAAACAGGATGGTCCCAAGGTATCCTGGGACGGTCCGCCCGCGGTCAATGCGATACAGAAGGCCGAAATGTCGGACTATTACGTCGAATCGGCGTATTTTATCCGTGTTTCTGCCAATAAAACCTTGACACTTCAAGCCTTTTAGAGTATAACTAAGGTAGTATTCTATAAAACCATACAAGGAGGTTTTAGATCATGTTTTGTCCGAAATGTGGGGCTCAATTGCCCGATGGAAGTGTATTCTGTTCTGCATGCGGAGCACAGATCGCCCAGCAGGCAGCTCAGCAGGTAGATCAGGCTGTTGAACAGGTGGCAGCTCAGGCAGCGCCGGTAGCTCCCGTAGCTCAGGCTGCAGCACCCGTTGCGAAACCGGTGTCCTTTGATATTACGAAGATCAATATCCTCGGCGCGGTACTTACCGTATTCCTGTTCTTTACGTTGTTCATGCCGTTCTTCGGAGAAGGTGCTCCGGGAATGTTTATTATGAAGCCGGAAGGCTGGTTCATGATCTTGATCGTTTTAGCAGCAGGTTTCTTCGTTGTAACCAGAATGGACAGCTTCTTTATGTTGGCATCCGCGGCTGGTGTAGTGCTTTGCTTCTTGACGATGCTGTTGACGGCAGTCGGCGTTCATTCTGCTACGGCAGAGGCTTATGGCTTTAAGGTAAGTGCTAAATGCTATACTCCCGGTGCGGGCGTTACATTCGCTCTGACCTTATCTCTCGCAATGCTTTTCTCTCCGATCATCAATCGTCTCTTCGCAAAGAGAAAGTAATGTGACCGCAGAGTTTCGTTAAACACACTAAGAAATGAAAATATAAGAGGGTGTCGCGATATCGCGACACCCTCGATTTTTTATGCTTTTGAATATCAGTTTCGTTCGTTGAAACCGACTTTTGCTGCGTAGGTCGTATGAAGCAGCTCGTGCGCCTTATGGCTGTTGGGCTCGCCGAGGAATTTCTCGTAGAGCTCGCGGATCTGGGGATTGTTGTGGGACTGACGGTGGGTCTGTCTCTGGTCCTCCAGGTAGAGAGCCTTTGCGCGCTTCTCTTTATACGTGTCCATGATATCATCGTCCTCGTGGGGCAGGAAGAATTCACGAACGTACGGCTGGCCGCCGCCGTTGATGCATCCGCCCGGACATCCCATGATCTCGATGAAGTGATACTTCGATTTGCCTGCGCGGATATCGTCGAGCAGGACCTTCGCGGACTTCATGCCGGAGGCGATGGCCACGTTGATGGTCGTTCCGTTGATGTCCAGCGATGCTTCGCGGATACCTGCCTCATGACCGCGTACCGCGGTGAATGTGATCGGGTCTGCTTCGGAGCCCGTCAGCTTGTAGTAAACAGTACGGAGAGCTGCTTCCATAACGCCGCCGGTCACACCGAAGATAACGCCTGCGCCGGAGTAGTCGCCCATGATGTCCTGGTCCCAGCCTTCCTCGGGCAGACGCTCGAAGATGATGCCGGCACGTTTGATCATTCTGGCCAATTCTCTCGTGGTGATAACAGCATCGACATCCGGAAGACCGTTCACCTTCAGCTGCTCACGCTGACGCTCGTACTTCTTAGCGGTACAAGGCATAACGGAGACTACGAAGATGTCTTCGGGAGCCACGCCGTGGATCTGCGCCCAGTAGGATTTGATGATGGCGCCCTGCATCTGGTGCGGGGACTTGCAGGAGGACAGGTGCGGCAGAAGGTCGCTGTAGTTGTACTCCGCGTAGTTTACCCAGCCGGGCGAACAGGAGGTGATCATCGGGAGAATACCGCCGTTCTTCAGGCGTCCGAGGAGCTCGGTGCCTTCTTCCATGATGGTCAGGTCGGCGCCGAAGTTGACGTCGTAGATGCGCTTGAAACCGAGACGACGCATCGCTGCGATCATCTTACCGGTCACGGGGGTGCCGATCGGGTAGCCGAATTCCTCGCCGAGCGCTGCACGCACGGCGGGCGCTGCCTGCGCGATCACGACTTTTCCTTTGGCAAATGCTTCGTCGATGAGCTCGATCTCAGAGTGCTCCATCAGAGCGCCTGTCGGGCAGACCGAAACACATTGACCGCACTGGATGCAGGGCGAGTCGTTGAAGCCGCGGTCTTCGGCCGGAGCGACGAAGGTGTTGAAGCCGCGGTTCTCGTATCCGAGGATGCCGAGACCATGGGCGTTTTTACATCTTTCAATACATCTGCCGCAGAGGATACATTTGGATGTATCGCGGACCAAACCGGGTGCGAGCTGGTCGATATGAACCTCCGAGTGCACGCCGCCGAACACGTCGGCACGGGCGCCGGTGACATTGGCCACGTGCAGCAGCTCACATTTTCCGTTTTTGTCGCACGCCTGGCAGAACTGGTTATGGTTGGACAGAAGGAGCTCGACGCTCATTCTTCTGGCTGTGGTTGCAGCGGGAGAGGAGATGGTGATCTCCATGCCGTCGGATACCGGGTAAACGCAGCTGGCTACGAGGCCACGCGCGCCTTTGACTTCTACGAGGCAGACACGGCAGGATCCCTGGTTGCACTCTCCGTGGTTGAACGAGCAGAGAGAGGGGATCTCATATCCGCATTTTCTTGCAGCTTCCAGGATCGTAAGGCCTTCTTCCACCTGGTGGCTGACTCCTTCGATCTTGATCGTTATAAGTGACATGCTCTTCTCCTCCTACTCTTTCGTGATAGCGACAAACTTACAGTTGCTCTTGCAGAGACCGCACTTTGCGCATTTGCTCTGATCGATCGCGAAGGACGCCAGCTTGTGGCCCTCGGCGATGTAGTCGGTGCGGGAGATGCATCCCGCCGGGCAGTTTCTCGCGCAGAGACCGCAACCGATACAAATGTCAGGGTTGATCTTATACTGCATCAGACTCTTGCAGACATGCGCGGGGCAACGCTTCTCGACGATGTGGGCGATGTATTCGTCCCGGAAGTGACGCAGGGTCGAATTTACCGGGTTCGCCGCGGTCTGGCCCAGAGCACAGAGGGAATTCTTCTGAATAGTCTTACTGAGTTCTTCGAGGGTGTCCAGATCTTCCATGGTGCCCTTACCCTCGGTGATCTTCGTCAGGATCTCCAGGATCCTCTTCGTACCGATACGGCAGGGGGAGCATTTTCCGCAGGATTCATCGCAGATGAACTCCATGTAGAATTTCGCCACGTCTACCATACAGTTGTCTTCGTCCATGACGATGGCGCCGCCGGAGCCCATCATGGAGCCCTTCTGCACCAGGTTGTCGAAGTCGATGGGTTCGTCGAGGAACTCTTCGGTGAGACAGCCGCCGGACGGACCGCCGGTCTGGATCGCCTTGAACTTCTTACCGTTCGGGATGCCGCCGCCGATATCGTAGATGAGCTCGCGGAGCGTCGTTCCCATGGGAACCTCAACGAGGCCGACGTTATTCACCTTACCGCCGAGCGCGAATACCTTCGTGCCCTTCGAGCCTTCGGTGCCGACACGGGCGAATTCCGCTGCGCCTTCGCGCAGGATGAACGGAACACAGGCCAATGTCTCAACGTTGTTTACGATGGTGGGCTTACCCCAGAGACCTTTTACCGCCGGGAACGGAGGACGAGGTCTCGGCATACCGCGCTTACCCTCGATGGAGTTTAAAAGAGCGGTCTCCTCGCCGCAGACGAACGCGCCGGCGCCGAGGCGGATATTACAGTCGAAATCAAATCCGGAGCCCAGGATATTCTTACCGAGCATGCCGGCTTCTCTTGCGTTTTGGATGGCTTTCTTCAGACGCGCCACCGCGATCGGGTACTCAGCACGCACATAGAAGTAACCTTCCTTCGCGCCGATCGCATAAGCCGCGATCATCATACCTTCGATGACTGCGATCGGATTACCCTCTAAGATGGAACGATCCATGAATGCGCCGGGATCGCCTTCGTCACCGTTGCAGACTACGTACTTCTCGTCGCCTTCGGAAGCGAGAGCGAACATCCACTTACGGCCGGCAGGGAAACCGCCGCCGCCGCGTCCGCGCAGACCCGAGAGCAGGACGGTGTCCGCCACTTCCTTCTGGGTCATGGACAGTGCCTTCTTCAGGCCCTGGAACGCACCGAAACCGAGGGCTTCATTCAGATCCTCGGGATTGATGACGCCACAACCGTGCAGCGCGATACGGCGCTGCTTCTTATAGAAATTGATGTCATCCTGTTTGGAGACTTTTTCGCCGGAGACCGGATCGACATACAGCAGGCGCTCAACGACCTCGCCCTGTGCGATGTCTTTATCGACGATCTCCTCTACATCATCGAGGGTCACCATCCGGTAGAGGGTGTCCTCGGGATAGATCTTTACAAAAGGTCCCTGCGAGCAGAAACCGAAACATCCGGCCAGGTTTATGGTCGCCTTTTCATTCAGGCCCTTTTTCGCCAGAAGTTCCGTGAATTTCGCAGCGATCTCTTTCGAGTTGCTGGACAGACAGCCGGTACCGCCGCACAGCACGATATGACGCTTATGGTCGGCGCCGTTTATTTTATCCGCGATGTTTTTCTGGCATTCCGCGCTGATGCGGTCCAGTTCTTCGATCGAAGTGATACGGTTCATGCTGTCGCCTCCTTTCTATAGGATGCGATGATGTCTTCCACTTCTTCTACATCCACCTTAGGATATACTTTTCCGTTGATGCTTACCGCCGGCGCGATACCGCAGGCGCCGATGCAGCGGAGCGCATCGAGTGTGAAGAGACCGTCCGGCGTGGTCTGTCCGGGCGAGATGCCCAGAAGCTCTGAGAAACGGTCAATGACGATCTGCGCGCCTTTTACGTAGCAAGCGGTTCCCAGGCAACAGCCGATCACATATTTGCCCTTCGGCGTAAGAGAGAAAAATGAATAAAAGGTCACAACACCATAGATCTCTGCAACGGAGATCCCCGTTTTCTCCGATACCAGTTCCTGAACCTCGAGCGGAATGTATCCGTACTCGTTCTGGATGTCGCTGAGTATCATCATGAGTGGTGTCTTCTCGCCTTTGTAGCGGTCACAGATCTCGCGGATCTGGGCTGCTGCTGCAGCATTCAACTTCCCCATCGTATTACCTCCTGAATCGAGTTGTTTTCACAACCTGTTTATACTACGTATAGTATACCCGAGATGGGGCAGGATGTCCACTGTTTTATGGCAAAAATCGGGGCGTTTAGAGCACATTTGTTCAGTACTGAATGTGCCCTTTCGGACGCCGGGACAGAAAAAACCCGGGCGCATCTCATCGAGATACTCCCGGGCAGAAACCCTCACAGGTATATTTTTATTTCTTATTCTTACGGCCTTTCTTCTCCGGTGCCGGAATGGATCCGCCGCGTACGCTCTTAATGTCTGTAAGGTAGATACCGCTTACAACGCCTTTGACCTCTTTCTTAACCGGAATGCTTTCGAAGATCTTCGCATCCGCGATGAGAGTCATGATCTTCGGTCCGATCTTCACCTTAACGAAGGGGAGTTTCGCTCTGCGGAAACGCTTCGGCGTCTGCTCCATAACGACCTTCGGAAGGTTAGCATCACACATACGCATCTTCTTTTTATCGATGACGATCATGGACATGGTCTGCGCCATCTGTTCGATCTGCTCTCTCTGCAGAGCCTGCTTCTTCTGAAGCTTACTGCCGATGAAGCCGAGAATGATCAAAATCGTAAGGATAATACCGAGGATGACGAGCAACCATCCCCACCACGCCATCGCCGGCACCATAGGATAAGCCAGTGCTTTGGCGGCAAATAAATAACCGAAATTCATAGGAAGCCTCCTTGTTTATGTACATCGGAATTAGTATAGCATTTTTCAAGGGTTCTGACAAGGGGTCCCCAAAAGAAAGTTTGCAACAGCGGCTTTCTTGCAAGAGGTCGTATTCTGTGATATAATAAGCGCAATTTCACGACCGCAGGAAGAAAGGAGGACTCCGATGGCGCTGATCGACATTCATCATCTGTTTCACAGTTTTTATCGTTATAACGAAAGCGGCGAAGTTGCCGGCACGAAGGAAGCGCTGCGCGACGTCACCTTAAGCATCGAGGCCGGTACCTTTGTTGCGGTCCTGGGTCACAACGGTTCCGGAAAGTCCACATTGGCAAAACATATCAACGCGCTGTTCCTTCCTTCGAAGGGGCAGGTCCTGGTCGACGGCCGTGACACGAAGGACGCGGCAAATGTCCTGCTGATCCGGCGGGAGGCAGGCATGGTCTTCCAAAATCCCGATAACCAGATGATCGCGAACGTGGTGGAAGAAGAGGTCGCCTTCGGCCCGGAGAATATCGGGGTTCCGACTGAGGAGATCTGGGAGCGCGTGGCGGATTCCTTAGAGCGCGTCGGCATGACCGCGTACCGGATGCATTCGCCGGACCGTCTGTCGGGCGGGCAGAAGCAGCGCGTTGCGATCGCAGGCATCGTGTCGATGAAGCCGCAGTGCATCATCCTCGACGAACCGACGGCGATGCTGGATCCGGTGGGGCGGCGCGAGGTGTTGCGCACGCTGCATGAACTGAATGAGAAGGAAAAGATCACGATCCTACTGATCACGCACCACATGGATGAGACCATCGATGCGGACCGCGTGATCGTGATGGATGACGGCGAGGTCGTGCTGGACGATGTGCCGCGCGAAGTGTTTGCGCACGTGGATGAACTGCGCAGCCGCGGACTGGACGTGCCGGTCCCGACGCAGCTGGCCTACGAACTGAAGAAGAGAGGGCTGGAGCTTCCCGAAGGCATCCTCTCGGAAGAAGAGTTCGTGGACGCATATATGAAATTATGTAAATGACGGTAGATGAAGAGCGCCCCGCGAGGGTATTTGAAAGCGGGCGCACGGAGGAATAAGGATATGATACATGCGGGACTGGTGCTGGAAGGCGGCGGAATGCGGGGCGCATTTACCGCGGGAGTCACCGATTTTTTCTTGGATAAGGGTTTGATCTTTTCGGATGTGTACGGCGTGTCGGCCGGAAGCTGCGTAGGTTGCAGCTATCTGTCGAAACAGCGTCGCCGTGCATACCGTGTCATGTCGGAGTTTCTGGACGGTAAGGATTACTGCAGTTGGCGTAATGTCCGCAAGACCGGCGACATGTTCGACGTGGATTTCTGTTACAACGTGATCCCGAACACGCTTATTCCTTATGATTATGATGAATTTGCGAAGTATGAGGGGCGCTTCTATGCGGTCGCTACGAACGTGGATACCGGCGAGGCCGAATATCTGCAGGTGAAGGACATGCGCACGGAGATGAACTATGTCCGCGCATCGAGCTCGCTGCCGCTGGTGTCACGCATTGTCCGCATCAAAGGGAAACGCTATCTGGACGGCGGTATCGCCGACTCGATCCCGGTGCGCCGCGCGTTGGAGGACGGCCTGAAGAAGGTGGTCGTCGTGCTGACGCGTGAGGACGGATATACGAAGAAGAAGAGTTCGACACTGCCCATTCTGGGACTGAGATATCGCCATGATCCGGCGTTTATCGAGGCGGCGAAAAATCGCCATATCGTTTATAATGAATCGCTTGACGCGATACGCGCAGGCGTGGAGGCGGGTCGTGTATTCGTGCTGCAGCCGCCGGTACCGGTCGCGATCAAGCGCACGGAGAAAGACCTTACGAAGCTGGAGGCGCTGTATCAGCAAGGTTACGATACCGCCGAACTCTACTATGATCAAATGATGGAATTTTTACAGGGGTAAATGATGATCGAATTCCGTAATGTGGATTACATATATGAGCCGGAAACTCCCTACGAGATGCACGCGGTGAAGAACGTGTCGTTCTCGATCGAAGCAGGGGAGTTTGTCGGGCTGCTCGGACATACGGGGTCGGGTAAGTCGACCCTGATCGAGCTGTTCAACGGCTTGTTGAAACCGAGCAGCGGCTCGGTGTTGT
The DNA here is from genome assembly GCA_017548765.1 of Lachnospiraceae bacterium. GTDB lineage: Bacteria > Bacillota > Clostridia > Lachnospirales > Lachnospiraceae > UBA1201. The sequence goes on from JAFYZH010000021.1 coordinate 87,252, forward strand.
TCCACGGCACGGATATTTCTTCGAAAGAGGTCTCGATGAAGGAGATCCGAAGTAAGATCGGCATCGTTTTCCAGTACCCGGAGCACCAGTTATTCGAGACGACGGTGCTGCGTGATGTATGCTTCGGCCCGAAGAACATGGGCCTGCCCGAGGAGGAGCAGAAGGAGCGCGCGAAGGCGGCGCTTACGAGTGTCGGCCTGGATGAGAGTTATTATGAGATGTCGCCGTTTGAACTGTCGGGCGGCGAGAAGCGGCGCGCGGCGATCGCGGGCGTGCTGGCCATGGAGCCGGAGGCGCTGATCCTGGACGAGCCGAGCGCGGGCCTGGATCCGCGCGGACGTGACGAGATCCTGGGCCTGATCCGCAAATTGTGGCAGGAGCGCGGTCTGACGGTCGTTCTGGTCTCCCACAGTATGGATGAGGCCGCGAAATATGCGCAGCGCGTGATCGTGATGCACGAGGGCGTCAAAACGTTCGACGGCCCGACGCGCGAAGTATTTACACATGCGAAAGAACTTTCCGAGATCGGGCTGGGCGTGCCCTCGACGGTGCGCATCTTCTCGATGCTTCGCGAGCGCGGGGTCGCATTTCCCGCAGACATCGACGAATTGTCGATCGACGGCGCAGTGCAGGCCTTGCTGAAGCGGGTACAGGATAAGGAGGGCGGCCATGTTTAAAGACATCACCCTCGGTCAATACTACCCCGGCGAGTCGGTCATCCACAAGCTGGATCCGCGGACGAAGCTTTCGGGCACCATGCTCTTTTTGATCTCGCTGTTTATAAATGACAAATTCATAGGACTGGGCCTGGCGCTTTTGTTCCTGGCTACGATGGTGAAGATCTCCGGCGTACCCGCGCGGTTTATTACACGCGGACTGAAGGGAATCTTCCTGATCGTGTTGATAACTGTTCTGTTTTCGGTGTTCTATGTGAATACCGGTACGCTTTTGGTGGATTTTTGGATCTTTAAGATCTATTCGGGCGGCCTGTCCAATGCTGCTTTCATCGCGATCCGCATCATGCTTTTGGTGCTGGGATCGTCGCTGATGACGCTGACGACCACGCCGACGCGACTGACGGATGGCCTGGAGAAGGGACTCCGTTGCCTGAATATCATTCATTTTCCGGTACATTCGCTGGCCATGATCATGTCGATCGCCCTGCGTTTCATACCGATCCTGACACAGGAGATGAATAAGATCCAGAAGGCGCAGATGGCCCGTGGCGCGGACTTCGAGAAGCGTGGCTTCTTGCGTCGTATCCGCGGTTTCGTGCCGCTTTTGGTGCCGCTGATCATTTCGGCGTTCCGCCGTGCGGCGGACCTGGCGCAGGCTATGGACGCGCGCTGCTACCACGGCGGTAAGGGCCGGACGAAGATGAAGCCGCTGCGCTATGCGCGCCGTGACTTTATCGGCTATCTGGTTTTGTTTTCCTTCCTCGCATTGACTATCGTGATCCGCATCATGCCGTACGGATATTAATGACTTTGGAGAAAGATATGAAAAGAGTTCGACTTTGGGTTTCGTATGACGGAACCGAATACAGCGGGTGGCAGATCCAGCCCGGCGTGCCCACGATCGAGGGGAAGCTGGACGAAGCGATCCGGAACCTGATCGGGGAGGATATCCACGTCATCGGCGCGAGCCGCACGGATGCGGGCGTGCACGGTCTGTGTAATGTGGCGGTCTTCGATACGGAGCACCCCATGCCCGCCGACCGCTATGCATTTGCCCTGAATTCGTTCCTGCCGGACGACATCGTCGTGTTTCTGTCGGACGAAGTGGCGCCGGACTGGCATCCGCGTCACGTGGACGATACCCGCAAAACCTATGAATACCGCATCACCCGCACACGCCACGAGAACCCGCTGAAGTCGCGCTACAGCGCGCACTACTACGGGCCGCTTAATGTGGAGCAGATGCGCCGCGCGGCCGCCCTCCTGTGTGGCACGCACGACTATACTTCGTTCTGCGCGGCGGCCACGCAGGTCACTGACCGCGTGCGCACCGTCTACGAGATCACCGTGGAGACACCGAATGACGAAGAGATGGTCTTTCATGTTACGGGCAATGGTTTCCTGTATAATATGGTACGTATCCTCGTCGGCACGCTCCTGTCCGTGGGCAGGGGTGAGATGACGCCGGAGCAGATGCCCGGTATCCTCGCGGCCTGCGACCGAACGAAGGCCGGCCCCACCGCGCCGGCGAAGGGATTGACCCTATATAAGATCGAATATCCGGCGGAAGTGTAAGGCTTTCCGCCGGTTTGCTTTTCTAATAAAAAACAGTAGACAAGTTGACAAGAAGTGGCTATAATGTATATCGGGCGAAGATTTGGATTTAGGTTTTCGACCCCAAAGAGAGTGGTGATGATTATGTCGCAGAAGACAGAGAATGAAGGCAAAAGACAGGTCGTGAAGGCCTGGACCATGGTGCTTCAACTGGGCTTGATCGTCATCGCAAATGTCGCGGTCTTCGTGATCATCGGCATGCTTCTGGATCACTTTTTCGGCTGGTCGATCACGGTGTGGATGGTGTTCGTCGGACTGATCTGCGGTCTGGCACAGATGTTCCGCCAGGCTTACACGCTGGTCGGGAAGAACGATGAAAACAACCTGGCCGGCATCTATGAGCGGCTGGAGCGTGAGAAGAGAAGCGGCATAGTCGACGATGACGACGAAGACGATGAGGACGAATATGTCAAAGCAGACCCGGGAAGTTTTAAGTGAGACTCTGACGGCCCTTGGCATCATACTGGGGATCAGCCTGGTGGTGTCAGGCTTTTTCTATGGCGGTTTTTTGGCCGTTTCATGGGAAAAAGCGCGGTTTTGTCTGGGACTTCTGCTGGCCGGCGCCTACGATGCATTCTATATGATCCATCTGGCACACACCATGGAAAGAGCCATGGATCTGGACGCGAAGGGAGCTTCTTCCTATGCGGTGCGCGGATTTACCATCCGCATCGCAGTGCTGGTCGCTCTGGTCCTGATCTGCTACTTTACGGGCGTGGCCGATGTATTGGCCGTAGCCCTGGGCGTACTGATGTTGAAGATCGCCCTGTATTTACGGCCGGCGGTCCACCGCATCCGCTGCGGTAAGGAGCCGGATTACGATGAGTCTCTGGCGCATCTTCGGATCGAAGATCCGGATGACGACGAAGACGATGAAGATGAAGATTTAGAAAAGGGGATAAAAACGTGACGTTCGTAAGTGCGAGTGAAGATGCGGAATTTATGATAAAATTCCTCGAAGATCATAAATTCTTCGGCTCGATAGTGCATTTTACAACTACACATGTGGCTATGCTGATCGTTACGTTGACAGTGATCGTACTCGCTGTCTGCGCGAATATCGCGATCCGCAGGGAACTGAAGCGCCAGAAGGCCGGCATCTACCAGAAGCCGGGCGCCTTCTTAAATGTGATCGAGTTGGCTGTTGAATTCTTGGATAACATGGTGGTCGGCAACATGGGAAAACATGCGAAGACCTACCGTAACTATATATTGTCGATCTTTGTGTTCGTCATTTTGTGTAACATCTCCGGTATCTTCGGACTTCGCGCACCGACGGCGGACTACGGCGTGACGCTGTGCTTAGGTCTCGGAACCTTCATCCTGATCCATGCGAGCGGCATCCGCAAAAACAAACTGGGCCACTTCGGAGCGCTGTTCCAGCCCATTTTCCTGTTGTTCCCGATCAATGTCATCAGTGAGGTCGCGACGCCCATGTCGCTGTCCCTCCGTCTCTTCGGTAACATCATGGCCGGCACCGTAATGATGGGCCTGTGGTACGGCCTTATGCCGATCTTTGCGAAGATCGGTATCCCCGCATTTTTGCACATGTATCTCGACCTGTTCTCGGGCGTGATCCAGACCTATGTATTCTGTATGCTTTCCATGACCTTCATCGAGGATAAGATCCACGACGAAGAGTAAAGAAGTATCTATCGGGAAGGACCGGAAGAACCGCAAACCGTCCCGTACAAATATATCAGTATTTTAAATTCAGGAGGAATTTACAATGAACATCAGTGGACACGATTTTATCATGGGTATGTCGGCCATCGGAGCGGGTATCGCAATGATCTCCGGTCTCGGTACCGGTATCGGACAGGGTGGTGCCGCAGGCGCCGCAGCTGCAGCCGTAGGACGTAATCCGGGCGCTAAGAGCGCAGTTACATCCACCATGCTTTTGGGCCAGGCGGTAGCCGAGACAACAGGTCTCTACGGCTTCGCGGTAGCCATCATTCTTTTGTTTGTAAAACCTTTAGGCTAATTTGGAGGCATAAATGGTACAGCAGTTACTAACGCTCGTGCGCATGACCGTTGCGACCGGCGCCGAAGCAACGCAGGCGGCTGAAGAGACCACCCGCTTATTCGGACTGGACATGCAGCTCATCCACGATACATTGATCATGGCGGTCAATGTTTTCCTGATCTTTTTCATCCTCTCGTATCTCGTTTTCAATCCGGCGCGAAAGATGCTTTCGGGCCGGCGTGAGAAGGTGGAGGCGGACATCGCAGCCGCTGAGAAGGATAAGAAAGACGCGGACGCTTTGAAAAAAGAATACGAGGCGCGTCTTTCCCAGGCGGATGATGAGGTCGAGGAGATCTTGAGCCAGGCACGTAAGAAGGCCTTGAAGAACGAGGCAGAGATCGTCGCCGAAGCGAAGGAAGAGGCGGCCCGTCTCATGAGTCGTGCGGACATCGAGATCGAGCGCGAGCGCAGAAAAGCCCTGGAGGGTATGAAGCAGGAGATCATCGACATCGCCGGCGCCATGGCGCAGAAGGCAGTTGCCGATAAGATGGATGTCGAGATCCAGGAAGAGCTCCTGAATGATACCTTACGGGAAATGGGAGAGGACACATGGCAAAATTAGTTGCAAATGTCTACGGAGACGCCCTGTTTTCCATCGGAAAAGAAAAGAATACTCTGGATGATCTTTACGAAGAGGTCCTTGCGGTGAAAACGGCGTTTGACGAAACACCGCAACTGATGGATGTTCTGGTTTCCCCGGATGTGAACGGAGAGCAGAAACAGGAACTTCTGGCACGGACGTTTCAGGGAAGAGTCAGCTACGATATGTTCGGCTTTCTTTCCATAGTCGTGAAGAAATCCAGACAGGAGTACCTGGATGATATGTTTGCCTACTTCATCTCGACTTATAAGGAAGAGAAGAAGATCGGCGTCGTATCCGTCACGACTCCGTTTGCACTCAGCGAATCAAAGAAGTTTGAGATTCAAAAGAAACTACTGCAAACCACAGGATACCGGTCGCTCGAGATCACGTACAGTGTGGACGAGAGCCTGATCGGCGGCATGGTGATCCGCATTAAGGATCGCGTGGTCGACAGCAGCGTGAAGACCCGGCTGAAAGAGCTGGAGAAGAGCCTGCGCGGTTTGCAGATCGGCGAATAATACAGGAAGGTGGTTATTCCACATGAATTTAAAACCGGAAGAGATCAGTTCTGTAATTAAAGAACAAATAGCCCGTTTTTCCACTGTGCTGGATGTATCGGACGTGGGAACGGTAATTCAGGTTGCCGACGGCATTGCCCGCGTGCACGGTCTGGAGAAGGCCATGCAGGGCGAGCTTTTGGAGTTCCCGGGCGAGATCTATGGCATGGTGTTGAACCTGGAAGAGGATAATGTCGGCGTCGTTATGATGGGTGACACCGGAAACATCCGCGAAGGCGACATGGTTAAGACGACCGGTCGCGTCGTTGAGGTCCCGGTCGGTGACGCTATGCGTGGTCGCGTGGTCAATGCACTCGGCCAGCCGATCGACGGCAAGGGCCCGATCCTCACCAAAACGTATCGTAAGATCGAGCGCGTGGCGCCCGGTGTTATCACACGTAAGTCCGTAAGCGTGCCGCTGCAGACCGGTATCAAGGCGATCGACGCCATGGTGCCTATCGGCCGCGGACAGCGTGAGCTTATCATCGGCGACCGTCAGACCGGTAAGACGGCGATCGCGATCGATACGATCATTAACCAGAAGAAAGAGAACGTACTTTGCATCTACGTAGCCATCGGCCAGAAGGCGTCCACGGTAGCAAATATCGTGAAGACGCTGGAGGAGCACGGCGCCATGGATTACACCACGGTCGTTGCTTCTACGGCGAGTGAGCTCGCGCCGCTGCAGTACATCGCCCCGTATGCGGGCTGTGCGATCGGCGAAGAGTGGATGGAGAACGGCAAAGACGTCCTGATCATATATGACGATTTGTCGAAGCACGCAGCGGCTTACCGTACCCTGTCGCTTCTGCTGAAGCGTCCGCCGGGCCGTGAGGCTTATCCCGGCGACGTTTTCTACCTGCATTCGCGTCTGCTCGAGCGTGCGGCGCGTCTGTCGGAGGAGTACGGCGGCGGTTCCCTGACCGCGCTTCCCATCATCGAGACGCAGGCGGGCGACGTTTCCGCATACATCCCGACGAACGTTATCTCCATCACCGACGGCCAGGTATACCTGGAGACGGAGATGTTTAACGCGGGCTTCCGCCCGGCGGTAAATGCCGGACTTTCGGTATCCCGTGTCGGCGGCGCAGCGCAGATCAAGGCGATCAAAAAGATCGCGGCGCCCATCCGTGTGGAACTCGCACAGTATCGCGAACTCGCAGCATTTTCCCAGTTCGGATCCGAGCTGGATGATGATACAAAAGAGAAGCTGGCGCAGGGCGAGCGCATCCGCGAAGTCCTGAAGCAGCCGCAGTATAAGCCCATGCCGGTCGAGTACCAGGTGATCATCATCTTCGCGGCAACGCGGAAGTATCTGCTGGATATCCCGGTAGCACAGATCGCGACATTTGAAAAAGAATTGTTTGAGTTTATCGATTCGAAGTATCCCGAGATCCCGGACGAGATCCGCGAGAAGAGGGAACTGACCGCAGAGTTGGAAGAAAAACTCGCGGCTGTGATCGAAGAGTTTAAGACTGAATGATAAGTAGGTGAAGGTTTTATGGCATCGATGACGGACCTGAAAAAGCGAAGAGCGAGCGTGTCGTCCACGGGACAGATCACGAAAGCGATGAAGCTGGTGTCCACCGTAAAATTGCAAAAGACGCGCGTCCAGGCGGAGAATTCCAAGCCGTATTTCGGCTTCCTGTACGACACGGTGACATCGATCATTGCGTCGTCACCGGATGTCTCCAGCCCGTACCTGACGCCTGGCGAGGGCGGTAAGACCGCCGTCGTGGCGATCACGTCGAACCGCGGCCTGGCCGGCGGTTATAACAACAACATCGTTAAGCTGATCACACAGTGGGAGATCCCGAAGGAAGACCTGGCGGTCTACGCGGTCGGAACGAAGGGCCGCGACGGCCTGCATCACCGCGGTTACAACATCGTGGCGGACATGTCGGATCTCATCAATGCGCCGATGTTCCTCGACGCGCTCTACCTGTGCCAGCAACTTTTGGATGCGTTTAAGAACGGCGAGATAAAAGAGATCTACCTCGCGTACACGTCATTCAAAAACACGATGGTCCAGGAACCGAAACTGCTGAAGCTTCTGCCTCTGCAGTTCGATCAGGAGGAGATCGCGAAGAAGCCCTCATTTTCCCCGATGAACTATGAACCCGGGGAGGAAGAGGTCCTCGAGCAGATCATTCCCCAGTATATGGCAGGGATCCTGCACGGCGCGTTCGTCGAGGCGATCGCCTCGGAAAATGCGGCCCGCATGCAGGCCATGGATAATGCCACAAAGAACGCCGAAGAGATGATGGAGGATCTGGAGCTGGAGTACAACCGCGCCAGACAGAGTTCGATCACACAGGAACTTACGGAGATCATCGCGGGCGCGAATGCAATTTCGTAATAAGACTACGTATTCCGGGGATGCGATGCAAAACCGGAACGAAAGAGGTTAATTATGGCACAGAACATAGGAAAGATAACGCAGATCATCGGCGCGGTCATGGACCTTCGTTTCGAGTCCGGAAACCTGCCGAAGATCAACGAAGCCGTCCGCATCCCGTTCGAGGGACGCGAGGGTGAGCTGGTCGTTGAGGTCGCGCAGCATCTGGGCGACGACACGGTCCGCTGCATCGCGATGGGTTCGACGGACGGTTTGCGCCGCGGCATGGAAGCGATCGCGACGGGCGGCCCGATCTCGGTACCGGTCGGTGAAGTTACGCTGGGTCGTATCTTCAACGTACTCGGCGAGGCGATCGACAACAAGCCCACGCCCGAGTGCGAGCGTATGCCCATCCATCGTGCGGCTCCGTCGTTTGAGGAGCAGTCCACATCGACCGAGATCCTGGAGACCGGTATTAAGGTCGTAGACCTGTTGTGTCCCTACCAGCGCGGCGGTAAGGTCGGCCTGTTCGGCGGCGCCGGCGTAGGTAAGACAGTCCTCATTCAGGAGCTCATCCGTAACATCGCGACCGAGCACGGCGGTTTCTCCGTATTCACCGGCGTAGGCGAGCGTACCCGTGAGGGTAATGACCTCTACCACGAGATGGAAGAGTCGGGCGTTATCAATAAGACCACCATGGTGTTCGGACAGATGAACGAGCCGCCGGGGGCACGTATGCGTGTCGGCCTGACGGGACTTACCATGGCGGAGTACTTCCGTGATAAGGGCGGTAAGGACGTTCTGCTTTTCATCGATAACATTTTCCGTTTTACACAGGCAGGTTCCGAGGTTTCGGCGCTCTTAGGCCGTATGCCTTCGGCGGTTGGTTACCAGCCGACCCTGCAGACGGAGATGGGCGCTCTGCAGGAGCGTATCACCTCCACGAAGAACGGTTCCATCACATCCGTACAGGCTGTCTATGTTCCGGCCGATGACCTCACCGACCCTGCGCCGGCGACGACATTCGCCCATCTGGACGCTACAACGGTTCTGTCCCGTTCGATCGTAGAATTGGGTATCTATCCCGCGGTAGATCCGCTGGCTTCGACGTCACGTATCCTGGATCCCCGTATCGTGGGTGATGAGCACTATAAGACAGCCCGCGGCGTGCAGGAGATCTTACAGAGATATAAGGAATTACAGGATATCATCGCCATCCTCGGTATGGACGAGCTTTCCGATGAGGATAAACTGCTCGTAGCACGTGCCCGTAAGGTACAGCGTTTCCTGTCACAGCCGTTCTTCGTAGCGGGACAGTTCACCGGTCTGGAAGGCCGTTATGTACCGCTTAGCGAGACCATCCGCGGCTTCAAGGAGATCCTGGAAGGTAAGCACGACAACATCCCGGAGAGTTATTTCCTCAACGCCGGCAGTATCGACGACGTTTTGGCGAAGATGAAGTAGGAGGCGCTTATGGCAGCTGCAAACACATTTCATCTGCGGATCCTGTCCCCGGAGCGCGTGTTTTATGAGGGCGATGTCAGCATGCTCGAGCTGACGACTACGGAGGGCGAGATCGGTATCTATGCCGGCCACATCCCGACGACGTTCGTGTTGGCGCCCGGTGTTATGCGGATCCATGAGGCGGCCGACGCTAAGGGAGTCACACAAGTGCGCGAGGCGGCCCTTCACAGCGGTTTTATCGAGGTTTTACCTGAAGAGGTACATGTTATAGCGGAAGCGGTCGAATGGCCCGAAGAGATCGATCTGAACCGCGCACGCATTGCCCAGCAGCGGGCGGAACGCCGCCTGAAGCGCTACAGTTCCGGCATGAATGTCATGCGGACGGAGCTCGCACTTCGCAGAGCACTGGTGCGTATCGAGGTCGGAGAGAAGAGATAATCAAACAGAGATATAAAAAAGACAGGAGGCGGATCTTTGGATCCGCCTCCTGCCTTTTATATTGGGGGGTGATAAGATAAAAATTCTAAGTTACTTGATAAATCCGAAGTCCGAGAACGGCCAGAAGATCAGGCCTGCCTTCGCCTTGATGGCGTCACTGCTGACGAAATGGTTCGTCCAGAAACGCGAGTCATGACTGTTGTTTCGGTTGTCGCCCATCACGAAATAGTGATCCGCCGGAATGGTGAATTTCAGTTCTTGCGGCGTTTCCATCAGGATGCCCTTAGGCAGGTAGGGCTCGTCCAGCTTATACTCGGTTCCGCCCTTCGGCGTAATATAAACCGCATTATCGGCGATACGGATCGTCTCGCCCGGCAAACCGATGATACGCTTGATGAACAGGCGCTTCGGGTCATCCGGGTACTCGAAGATGATGACGTCACCGCGCTTCGGCGAGGAGAATATGTAGGCCAGACGGAAGCCGAACAGGCGGTCGCCGACATTGACCGTGGGCTGCATGGATTCCGAAGGAACCACAGCCGAGATGATCACAAACTTCACCAACAGGAGGGCAATGATCACAGGAAGGACGATAACGAATAAGAAGTCCTTCAGCAAACTCTTGAGTCTGGAACCCTTCTTCTTTTTCTCGAATTTGTATTCGAACGGATCCTGGTCGAGTTTCGGGTCGAAAGCGACCGGGTCGGCCAATGAGGGCCGCTTCGCCGCGATACGCTGGGATGCGGTCATCGGACGCTGACGCTCAGGCGAAGGCATCGCGTCGTCCGGTTTCGGGTTGCTACCGTACGAAGTGCGGACAGCGCCCATATGCTCGGTGGCGCGCTGCTCTTCCTTGCGGGCGGCTTCCGCCACAGCGGCGCGCTGACGCGCGTTTTTCTGCGCAGCCATCGCTGCGATCTCCTCCGCGTAGGAGGTATGCTCCTCGGGGCGCTTCTGGGAAGCATCGCTTAAGTCGCGCACAGCGTGCGGATCGGCTTCCACGGTATTGCGGAACTCTAAGGAGTCTTCGATATCTTCATTTTCCAAAATGTCGTCGAGAACATCCACATTGATGACTTCGACGGTGTCAGAGCCGGTCTCCAAAACGGGGCCTTCGACCTGACGACGTGTCACGCGGCGCGTACCGGACCCGGCGCGCTTCGCGGTGGTCTGTTCGGTCTTCGCGGTCGAAGCAGCGGGCTTCGCTTCCTCTTCGGCCTGAGAGACGGGGCTTTCCGCACCCTGTGCAGACTGGGCAGATGCCGCGGCTGCGTCTTCAGGCGCTTCGGCGCTGATCGGACGCTTTCTGCGGGGACGCGCTTCGCCGGCGGGCTTTGCTACGCTGTCATCCGGCATAACATCGTCGATCGGAGGACGCTTTCTGCGTACCGGACGAACGACGGGAGGCTCCTCCTCGGAGGTCGGTGTGGCAGGTTTTGCGGCCTGCGGCTCCTCAGCGGCCGGTGCGGCGGGTTCGCTTGCAGGCTTCGCTGTTTCCGGAGTTTTCGCCTTACTGCCGGCCTTCGCATCCTCGCGCGCAAAGAAGGCGGAGATCGCGTTCGCTACATCGTCGGTGCTGGTTGCATTTGCCGCTTCCTCCTCTTCAGGAGAAACTGCTAACTTTCTGCGCTTGCGTCCAGCGGCATTCTCCGTGCCGTCAGTGTTACTCATATTGTTAAGAGCGTTCGCGATGACTGCTTCCAGACTGTCATCCTCGGACGCGTTTTTCTTACTCTTGGAACTCCGCTTACGCTTTGTGGACTGCGTGTTGAGCGGGAGCGTGAATTCGGAATCATTATCCGTGCTGGCATAATCGCTAACATCGGCATAGATCGAAGATGTGCCTTCCGCCTCGCTGCCGCGCATGTCGGAGAAATCCATGTCATTCGCGTAATCTGCGTGGCCAATGAAATCCGCAGGGGATTCGGTGTAGGCCGTATTCTGGTTCGCGAAGAGGTTCTCGGGCATCTCGAAGGGAATCGAGAAGGGAGAAGCCTCGGTTGCGGTCGCTTCGGAAGCGGGGGTCTCGACGGTAGCTTCCGGTTCTAATGCGGGAGTTTCGGCAACAACGTCGAGGTCCGGGGTGACATCGATCTTTAATTCGGGGTCTGGTGTTACCTGTGCTTCTTGCGGTTTTTCTTCCTCGACGGGTCGTACGCTCTCCTCGAGCCTGGCCGACTCCTTCGACACTCCGGCCGAAGCCTCGGAAGAGTCTGGATTTTCATTTGGTTCAGGGCCGGTCACCGTTTTCTTACCATGCATCGTCGTGCGCGGCTTCTTCGGCTTCGCCTTGGATTTTGAGGATTTTTTCTTACTGCGGTTCGTAAGGGAAGGCTCTTCCTTAACTTCCTCCTCCGGAACCTCACGTCCGGTCACGGACGCTGCAACGGCCGGCTCCTCAGGCCGGTAGGATGTATTTTCCGCTGTCGCATACGGCGGCAGGTCTAATTCTTCATCGGGGATCACCGCTCCGTCATCGTTATCAAAGGAGGGATCCTTACGCGGAGCGTTGTACGGGGTAACGACTTCGAGGGGGATGAACTTTCCGTCGTCTTCAAACGGGATGGTATCCGAAGCATCGAAAGAGAAACCGATCTCGAAATCTTCGTCGGTGTCATCCGCTTCCGAACCGGAAACGCTGTACTCCGAAGCATCGATAAACGGGGTATCGTCGATACCTTGAAGAGCCATGATGTTTTCTTCCATCTCTTTCAGGATCGAATTTGATTCGTCCTCACTCGGAAATGATGTATTTTCATGCGTTGCAAACGGCTTTAAGACCACGTTCATAGTGGCCTCGTCCGGTTGCGTCCTGGTTGTCATATACTCGGTGGCGTCGATCCCGCCGCTGCTTTCCACATGGGGGATCTGACTTAATGCATCCAGTTCATCGGCGCTTATGGTAAAGTCTTTATCCCGGTCGATCGCGGCCTGACTCACCAAATCGTCAAAGTACTTATCGGCACGTTCATCCATAGTGTCATCACCAATCCTTATTTTCTACCCGCATAGGGAAGCGGGCATATACCTTTACAATATTATATCACAGAATCTCCACGATGTGAACAATGAATTTGACACAAAGAAACGGCGGAGTACCGAAAGGTACTCCGCCGTTTCTCGAATGGATATGCTATATTAGTTATTCTGCTGATCCAGGTAGTCCTTCCATTTTTTGAAGGCTTCGAAGTATTCGATCACTTCTTCAAGCGGCATGCCGTCGTACATTTTCAGGCGGGGCATATCGCTTTCGTCCGGCTTCGTTGTGTCGGCCGGGGAGAGGATACTCAGTTTCGCGACCTCCTCATTCAGCATGTAAAGAGGGGCAAAACACTGCTGGCAGTTTGTGGGCGTTCCGGCAGGGAAGACCAACTTTCCGTCGTCGATCGCGAGATACTCGATCTCACGGTTTTGGGTGTAAGCAGGGAGGCAGTAGGCACCTTCCAAGTGTTGGATAGTCGCCCCGGGGTATGGGATATCACCTCTTCGGATGATGATCATATCATGGGAAGCGATCTCTTCAGCATATTGGACGGGAACGAGGATGCCTTGCAGGTTTGTGATGGGAACCGTATATCCCTGCATTTCCGTGCCTCCGCCGAGGGAAATATATAAGTACGGATCGTTCGTGTAGCGAACACTGCAGGACACCTCGACTAATTCAAGTGGATCGTCCGTATGGGTGCCCAATGTTGCACGATAGCCATTCTTGTTATAAGACAGATCCTCCAGGATCATGTACTGCGTTTTCGCCGCATCGTAAGCATTTTCCGGATCGGGGAACACACCTCGCATCACCACGGGATCGGTTTTTTCTTTCGCGAAGTTATACAGGGGAAGCACTTCGTCCGATTGGATCATTCTTCCGCCGTAACTGAGCCATTTTTCACGAACGGCTGTTTCCGAAAGGATATAGTAGGAGTATATATACGTTCCGTACGAGTAGCAGGCGATCGTATATTTGCAATCCGAAGACTCGCGGTGTGTCTTATCTTTCGTGGCGGTGCCGGAGACGCTCTTTACTGCATTTAAGAACTCATCCAGGCCAGCCCTATTAATGATGCTCATGGAATAGCCGGCCGTTACATCGTAGATCATGATGTGGGTGATCTCTTCCTCCGGAACGTACAGATGATATGCCGGTTCTACGGCGATCGTCGACTCTGTAGGGGCGGTAGTTGCCGGATCGGCGAGGGTGTCGTTGTTTGCGACATCGATAGCCGTCGTTTTATCTTCGGTCTCCGTAGACGATTTTGTATCTGCGACTCCCACGATGGGAGCGTCCGCTTTGTGGAACATCTTATAGGCATAGACGCCTCCGAGAAATGCTACCAAAACAGCGGCAGAAACGAGAATGGCCGTGATAACATTCGGCATGACTCGCGAGCGTTTCAGCGGTGTGACAGGAGTGTTTTCCTGCGCGTCGAACCCTATGTCGAGTACGAGGTCGTCCGTATTACCTTCGGCTTTACTGCCTTTTATGGTCTGATGTTGAGCGGAAGCGGCATCTGCCTGCTCCGCATTTTTGATATATTTATTGTTGATGTTTCCGATCGCGTCGAATAGATCGTGTTCGGTCATAGCGGGTAGCCTCCTTCCTTGAGAGCCTTTTTGAGATCTTTTCGCATCCGAAATAATAAACTCTTGATCTGACTTTGGGTCATGTGATACTGCTTTCCGATATCCTCGATCGAGTCACAGAACCAATATCGCCTGACGAAGATGTTCTGCTGTAACTGTGTGCGGGTATCTAAAAAAGCTTCGATGATCCGGGTGATATCCTCACTCGTCAGCTTATCTTCGACCTCCATTTCCGGGGAAATGCAATCCTGCAATTCATCGGTGAGCTCGCAAGCCACGAACTTCCGCTTCTTTCGCTGGGACTCCTTAAAACGGTTGATCGCGATCGCACGGGTGATCTTACCTAAAAAGGCAAAGAAATAATCACGCGGTTCGTGCGGAGGGATCCGCTTCCACGCTTCGAAATAAGTGTCGTTCTCGCATTCCTTAGCGATCTCACGATCGGACGTGATCCCGTAAGCGATGCCCCGAAGCCGTACACCGTATTTCTCGGAGGTCTGCTTTATGGCGTTCTCATCTCTCGATAAGAACAGGTCAATGATATCATTATCTTCCAAGGGGATGTCTCCTCTCTTAATTAAGGCCTTCATTATCTATATCAACAAATGTACGCGTTGGTTGCACGGTTTTTCGGTTTTTCGCCCCAAAAGTTAAAAAAACCGGATTCAATCCTATGGTAGCATAGTTTTTCAAGGGTGTGAACAGGGAAAGTGCATGATTTCCTTGCGATTTTCGGTGAAATAGAGTAATATGGTAGCGTGAGGCCGCGTGCGGCCGAAAGGATCCTATATGAAACACGTTTGGTTACGATATTTTCTGCTCGTGCTCCTGTTTATTCTGCTGGGCGTGGGCTATCTGATCTTCACGGGCCGTCGCTCGGGAGAGAAGATGACATTTCGCGATACACAGCCGGAGGCATTCCCCCTGGTTTCTTTTTTGTACGATAAATACGAGATGAACACCCTGTATGGGTATGCGAAGCCGGAGGGTTCGCTGGCTTCCTATTATGTGCATGACACGATCTGTCCGATGAACGAGGATCACGACATCACGATCCGCGTCCGCGAGAATTCCAAAGAAGTCATCGGCGCCTATTTCCAGTTGTACGATATGGCGGGAGAGCGTCTCTACGAGGAGCAGGAGCTCACCCTGACGAAGGACGGAAACCGCATCCTTAAGATCGAATGTAATCCGACGAACCTGCTGGGACAGGGCGAGGAAGGTCTGTTCTGTCTCTTCCTGAAGCTGGACGACGGCCGCGTGGCTTTCTACCCGACGCGCGTGGCCTACTACGAGGGAACTCCGCTCGATGAAGCATTTACCCTGTCCACCTCTATGATCGAGGCGATGCTGAGTAAGAACACAATCTCCCTGCAGCAGTACATGAGCTTTACGGGCAGCGACGCGCAGATGAACTTGAACCACGTGACGATGGAATCGACGCCGCGTCAGGCGACGTGGGCGGGCCTGGAGCCGCGTGTTTCGAATGAACGCACGTTGCGCATCTACGAGATCAGTGCCTCGCAGATCGAATTTTCCTGGTTGTACACGGCAAATACGACCGAAAACGCGAAGGAGATCTACTACGACGTAGAAGAGTATTTCTCGATCCGCAGACGAAGCGAGAAGAATTATATATTGGCGTACGAGCGCTTTATGCAGGAGAAGTTCCCGACGGATGACCGCTGCATGGGTACGACGTCCATCCTCCTGGGCATCCAGGACCGGGACAATGTCTCCATGTTTAAGGACGCCTCCGGTAAGAAGGTCGCATTTACCGTGGACCACGCGGTGTACACCTACAACTACACGAACAATGAAATGACGCAGGTGCTGGCGTTCGACGCCGGGACCGTGAATTCGCATGTCCGCGACCGGATGTATCAGGTGAAGATCCTGAACATGAACGAGAACGGCGATCTGAACCTGGCGATGAACGGATATTTTCCGAGTGGAAGCCACGAGGGCGAATGCGGTCTGGCCCTGTACTATTACGATAATGAGCACAATGCCCTTAAGGAGGTCAGCTTCGTCCGCCTGCAGGGCAGTTACGAGTACGCGATCGAGAAGAGTTCGCACCTTTTGTACGCGAGCGATGACGGCCTGTATTACTACGAGTTCGGCGGCGTGATCTATTCGATCGACCGAAAGAGCGGTGAGTCGCAGGTCGTGGCGCGTGACGTTTCGGACCGCCCGCGTGTCAGCGCCGACGGAGCATTTGCCGCGTGGGACGCTTCCGGCGAGCCTTCGGTGATCTACATTTTGGATATGGAGATCGGCCGCATCCATAAGTTCGAAAAGCCGGGTGAGGAGATCACGGCCCTGGGCTTTATCGAGCACGACCTGGTCTACTCCGTGTGGGCGAAGACCGACTACAGGACGGTCGTTTTCGATGCGGTTCCCCTGATGAAGAGCGTGCACATCCTGGACAGCGAGATGAACGAGCAGATGGCGTATGCGAAGGACGGTGTTTACATCGAGAGCGTCGATATGGAGCAGTATTCGGCGGTCCTGCATCGTGTGCGTGAGTTGGAGAACGGCACGTTTGAGCAGCTGAGTGAGGACGTCCTGACCTACACCGAGCACGATACGAAAAACGAGACCATCGCGCTAAAGGTATCCGGATCGAACATCAAATTCAACTATTACTATATTAATTTTGGTAAGGCGATCTCTACGTCGCAGATCTTCGGCCGCAACCAGAGTCGCCTGCTTTCGAACGAGCCGCGTACGGCGACTTTGATGTCCGACGACGAGCACGACCGTTACACGGCATATTACGCCGGAAGGCGGATCCTGTCATCGGACGACCTGGCGCCTGCGATCGAGGCGGTCTATGACTCCATGGGCGTGGTCCTGGAGGGCCACGAGGTCGCATGGAGCCGTGGCAGCCGTAATCTGTACGTGACGCTTACGATGCCGGAAACGGAGAAACTGGCAGAGGAGGCCATGGATCCGAAGGACAGCCTCGAGATGTCGCTTCTGGTCATGAAGCAGTATGAGAAGGGCGCGGCCGATGTAAACATCGCCCAGATGCTCGTGCAGAATGCTTCCGTGGTCACGATGATGCAGGAACTCTTCGGCGATCGCATGGTGAACCTGAGCGGCTGCAGCACGACGCAGATCCTGTACTACATGCATCTGCGCCATCCGGTGCTGGCGCTGACGGATAACGGCCGGCGCGCCGTCGTCCTCTACGGATACAACTCCGTTTATGTTTACGTTTACGATCCCGTGACCGGTGAGAAATCCCGTCTGGATTTCACCTCGGGCGCGGCAGACGAATATTTCGAACCTTCCGGCAACCTGTTTATCAGCGTCCGATAGGTCACATTGTACTTCGAAAAATACTTGCTTTTCTGTGGCCAATGTGCTAATATCTTCCATGTAAATACATTTGTCCACTGTACGCGCACAAATAGTGTGCATTGTCCGAGTGTGAGGAACAAATCGGGCGATGAAGTACGCAGGACATGTATTTGCGGAGCAGAGACCTGCGGAGAGGAGGATGGCCATGGACGAAGATAATCGGTACTATGTCGTAAAGAAGCGTGCATTGCCCGAGGTTCTGTGGAAGGTCGTGGAGGCGAAGCGCCTTTTGGAGACCGGACGCGTCGGAACCATCAACGAGGCAGTGGACCGGATCGGCTTAAGCCGCAGTTCGTTTTACAAGTATAAGGATGACATCCTTCCGTTCCACGAGAACATGAAGGGTAAGACGGTCACCTATATCCTGCAGATGGAGGATATGCCCGGCGTGCTGTCCGGCGTTCTGAAGAAGATCGCGGATTACCGGATGAACCTTCTGACCATCCATCAGGCCGTGCCGATCAATGGCGTGGCGACGCTGACGCTCAGTGTCGACGTGCTCAGGGAGTCCGGCGATGTGGCGGCGATGGTCAGCGAGATCGAAGCGATGGACGGGATCTACTACATGAAGGTCCTGGCCCGCGAGTAAGCGGTCGATGCTGTGCAACAGGTGAAATAGAAAGGCAAAAGATATGAGTAAGGTAGCAATTTTCGGATATGGAACCATCGGTAGCGGTGTGGTCGAGGTGCTGGAGAAGAAGCGCGAGTACATCAAGAAGCAGACCGGTGAGGAGATCTCGGTGAAATATGTGTTGGATCTGCGGGATTTCCCGGGAGATCCGATCGAGAAGATATTGGTACATGATGTCCAGGTGATCTTAAGCGATCCCGAGGTCGACATCGTGGTGGAGGTCATGGGCGGTGTTCACCCGGCGTACGAGTACGTGAAGTCGGCTCTGCTGGCGGGTAAGAGTGCGGTGACCTCGAATAAGGCGCTGGTCGCAGCTTGCGGTCCGGAACTCTTGAAGATCGCGCGCGAGCGTAATCTGAACTTCCAGTTCGAGGCGAGCGTCGGCGGCGGTATCCCGATCATTCGCCCCCTGTACACCTCGCTCACCGCGGGCGATGCTTCGGGCATCTTCGGTATCCTGAACGGTACCACCAACTACATGCTTACGAAGATGTTTGACGATGAGATGTCTTACGAGGACGCACTGGCGCAGGCGCAGGCGCTTGGCTATGCGGAGCGTGACCCTTCGGCGGATGTGGAAGGCTTCGATGCCTGCCGCAAGATCGCCATCCTGGCGTCCGTTGCATCCGGACAGTTCGTCGATTATCAGGATATTCCTACCCGCGGTATCGTGGGCATCACCCAGGAAGATATGTCGCTCGCTGACCTTCTGGGCTACGGCATCAAGCTGATCGGGCGCTTCAGCGTTGCGGAGGGCAAGCCTTACGCGGAGGTTACTCCGATGCTCGTTCCGTTCGACCACGCTCTCTATCCGGTGAAGGATGTTTTCAACGGCATTCTGGTCGACGGCGACGTAAACGGCGCCATCATGTTCTACGGCAGCGGAGCGGGTAAACTCCCGACCGCGGGCGCGGTGGTTTCCGATATCATTGACATTACGAAGAATCCCGGCCGCACCATTCAGGCCGGTTACAGTACCGAGAAGCTCGAGCTGGCGGATCTGTCCGCTTGCAAGCGCGCGTTCTATGTACGCGTGGCAGGCGCGGCTACTTCCGATGACGCGGCGCGCGCGTTTGCTTCCTCTTTCGGAGCAGATTCGTACACCGAGATCGAGGACGGCACCTATGCATTTA
>JAFYZH010000022.1 GCA_017548765.1 Lachnospiraceae bacterium
GCACCGTGCATTCCAGGTTATCCATGATGTGGATGGCGATGGAGGAGTCGATCTCGCGATTTCCGATCAGGGTGAAGTTCTTCTTCGTGACCATGATGTCGGTATAGTTCTCGAACTCGAGAGCTGCGATGGAGATCTCCATTTCATCGCGCGTAAAGAACGTCTTCTGGACACGCTGGTTGCCGCGCGTACGGTTCGCCTCTTTGATCTCGGAACGGATCGGGAACGGGATCTCCGGGATGATCTCCTTCGTCGGGCACGCAGTGTAGAAGCCCTGGATCAAGTCGAAATCCATGGCGATAACGGTTGCCATTTCTTCCGCTTTCTCTACGCCTTCGGCCAGCACCATGAAATGATTTTCATGTGCGTAGTCGATGATATTCTTCGTAAAATGCCGCTTGCGGCGGTCGCTGTGGATATTCGAGATCAGACTGCGGTCGACCTTCACGTAGTTCGGCATGAAGTTTAAGAGTGAGCTGATGTTCGAATAGCCGGTACCGTAGTCGTCGATCGCGATCTGGTAATTCGTCCGTTTGCCGCGCTTTAAGAGCACAGCCAGCTGCGTCGGACTCATTTCCGTCTGCTCGGTGAATTCGAGAACGACCTGGTCCATGACGTCGCCGTACAGAGAATAGAGCTGCTCGAAATCCGCGTCCGAAAGGATGAACGCAGGGATACAGTTGATGAACAACTTCTTCTTTCCGAAGAGGTCGCGATGCTTCTTAAAAACATCCAACGTGTTGAACAGGGTCAGTCGTTCGATATCGCCTAAGCGGCCCAGGTCCTCCGCATGGTTCAGGATCGAGAGCGGAGAGATCTTGTATTTGCCGCCCGAACGCATGAGCGCTTCGTAAGCGTAGATGTCGCCGGTGCGCGCGTCGATGATGGGCTGGAAAACATAAGTGAACAGGTTCTCGTTGATGATGCGGATAACATCGCTGCGCTCTTCCTCGTCTTTCGCGGAGATGGCGGCGTCCGCCCTCGGGGAACGCTGCATCTTCTGGTCGTTGCGCTTCTTCATGGAGCGCTGGTATTCTGCCTCATACGGCAGGTTCGCGATCACTTCGGCGCTGGTCAGCGGAGCGGTCACGCGCGCCATATGCAGGTTGATGCTGTAGCCGCGGTCCGAAGAAGAATTATATGCATGGATCTGATATTCCAGGTTCTTCGGAACGTCGTCGAATTCTTCTGCCGAATTCAGGATGCCGGCGATAAAGAATTCATCGCCCGTAACACGCACGCAGAGGTCGCCCTCGCCCGCGCTGACGGTCAGGATCGAGGCGAGTTTCTCGAGCATGCGGTCGCCTTCGTCGTGGCCGTAGGTTTCATTGACCCCTTTCAGATTCTCGACGTCGATTGAGATGACGCGCAGTAACTTATTCGGATCGTCGAACTTGCCGGCACGCTCCGTCATGATGCGCGTATATCCGCGTACGTTTAACAGACCGGTCAATGAATCACGCACCTGCGTGTCCATGATCGTGTCGGAGTAGATCAGGTGCTTACGCTGGTTCTCCAAAGCACAGGTCGCCTTACGCAGCCACTTGACATAATGTTCATTGTATATCTGACCCGAGTCCCCATAGGAGAGGACAGTGTAGCCGTAATTCAGTCCGAGGAAGTGCAGGGGCACGAAGATGTAGGCCTGCGGCGACGTGTGCGGCTCGAAGATCGCCGCCAGCATCTGTTCCTTCGGGAAATTCCGGAAGTGGTTGATATCGCCGATGCCATCGACGTATTCATACGGGACGTAGATCGTGTCCGTGTATTCCTTCGCGGGGTGCGCATTGCGCATAACGCCGTCATTCAGGCACAGCCAGAGGCTTTTAACATTCCCCAGGTATTTCATGTGTGTCTGGATCGTCTGCAGGAAGTTATCGAAGGAGTCGGCCTCCATGAGCATCTCAGACATGAAGTTATAGTAAGAGTCGAAATGATCGCGGTTGAAACTGATGCCGGGACGGTAGTCTACGGCACCGGTCGCGATGCCCTTCAGATCGAGCGGGCGACATCCGCAGGAGAAGCCCGGGATCAGAGAGTAGGTGTCTTCGAAATCGATCGTGACCATATCGCCCTGCAGGATCTGGGCTACGAGTTTACGCGCAACATAGACCGCCATGGGTTTCTGGTTGCGCTGTACTGTCGTCAGGTTGAAATAGTCCGCGATCATCGGTTCGTTCTTCGAGTAGCCGGTCACGATGACGTCGTTCGGCACACCGAAGCCACGATCCGTCAACTTACGGATCACATGGACCGCAACGAGGTCGTTGCAGCAGATGATCGCCTGCGGCAGATGATCCTCGGTCAATTTAGAGATAAGTTCGTCATAGGAAGCATCGCTGCCGGAGATCGTATAAACTTTCTCGTCGTCGATCGGACAGCCGATATCTTCCGAAAGGGAGAGGATATATTCCTGCAGTTTCGCTGCGACCGGACGCTGCGTCTCGAGCGTAACATAAACGGCATCCGTCACGTTGTGGCGCATCACCAGATGCTCGAGCAACTGCTCGGCGCCGGACGGATCCTCGATCGCATCGGAGTCAAAACCGGGGATCTCCTCATCGATGCAGATCACGGGCTTGGAAAAGTTCATGCGGATCTGCGTGATGATCTCCTGTTTTGCCTTCAGGTCATTAAAGGACGCAGGAAAGAAAACGATACCGTCGAGGAGATCGAAATTTATCAGGTGGAAGATCTCATTTTCCGTTTCCGTGAACTTGTGATCATCGATCGTCATCAAGCTGGAAAAGATCGCCACATCGACGTTCGCCTTATAAAATTCTTTTTGCATATAGTAGAGTGCGCCCGAGAGATGGCCTCGATCCGCCTCATGTACGATAATCCCCACTAAAGGGCGTTCTTTCTTCAAAAGGATCCCTCCTTTTTACCCCAGAAATGGTTACATCCCTATACCATTCGTCGGTTTTTTCTGCCTTAAAACCGTTAACTGATTGTACCCATAGGGTACAATTGTCTATATTAAAACAAGTATAGCATGAGTTGGCGGAAAATGCAATGATTATTGCAGATTTAATAGACGATATTCTGGCACTGGTTCGGCCCGGAGATCAACGGTTTTCGAAGTTTATTTTGTATATAAAGCCTTCCTTGACAATCGGTCGGAAAACGCGTAAAATAAAAGCACTGCCGAAGCAGTGATCGATCCGTTTCCGAGGTCGATCCGAAGGCTCGAACGCGAAAACGGAGGAAGAGAGCATGCGGAATTATCTCAGTGCCATTGGATTTAAAGGCGTCTGGTCCGCTCCGGAGTCGAAACTTTGGAGCCTTCTTTCCTCTACATCAAAAAACCCGACGCGCGACCGCCAGTTCCCGCTTCTGGACACCGGGGAGATCCGGCGCATCGCTTACCGCAGTTTCGACGGAAACACCGGCCTCGTGCAGGGAGGCTACCTCACGCATGACCGCTTTCGCCGGGTGTTTTACTATCCGTACGTGATCGGATCCACGGTCACGAAATGTGAGAAATGCGAGATCTATCCGCGTCATGACGGTTTTTCGGTTTTGGGTGTTTGGGATTATCCTGCCTTCGGTTGCACAGCGATCTTTCAGACGGCGAATATCTGGGACTATATGTCGCGCCTGCCGCTTTCCGGCCGCACCCTGAAGCCCACCGGCGTAAGGTTTTCCGGCCTCGCAGCGAGTGGCATGATCCTGATCCCCATGGAGAAGAGTGAGGACGACCGTAAGTTCCAGAAGAAATATCTCGAGACCATGAAGAAGGACGAAGAAGCCTGGGCCCGCGGGGATTTTGCGGCGTCGAACCGTGTTCTGCGCCAGAATGAGATCTCCGGTCGTGCATCCATGCACATGATGGGCCGCGACGACGTTTATTCGATCGTCGACACGTTCTTCCTTCCTGAAGGTTTTGAAAGCGACACGTATCAGATCCTCGGCGACATCATAGCCGCCCGCCAGGTGATCAATGACATCTCCGGCGAGAAGGTTTGGATCCTCGACGTTTCCGTGTGCGGTACCACGATCACCGTTGCGGTGGGAGCATCCGATCTTCGGGGCGAACCTGCGATCCACCGCCGCTTCCGCGGCAACATTTGGCTGCAGGGGTGTATTGAAGTTTAATAAATGGGCAGGTTGCTCTGGCTTATTACGCAGACATGCGATAGGCCAGTCGACCTATCACATGTCTGCGTAGCTCAGTTGGATAGAGCGACCGCCTCCTAAGCGGTAGGTCGGGTGTTCAAGTCACCTCGCGGACGCGAGAAAAAGACCGGAGGGTTTCCCTCCGGTCTTTCTTTGTTTTATGGGAAGTGTTTACTTCTTCTCGTCTTTCTTTTTCTTCTTCTGCATCACTACTACGACGATCACGACTGCTGCGATCACGAGGATAATGAGCAGCCAGATGAAGATACACAGGCCGAGCGGCTGCGGGCAGAAGTGGCACAGCCAGCATTCGTCCTTTTCTTCGGTCGTCGGTGCCGGCGGGTTCGTCGGAGCGACTTCGGTCGCCGGAGCCACCGTGGTAGCATCGTAGGTCGGCTTATCTGCGTTGATCTCTTCGGTTCCGAAAGTGATCACGTTCGAGTAATCCGTATAAAAATCCTCCACATCTAAGGATGTATAAGGGCTGTACTGCGATACGTAGTAGCGGCAACGCAGCTCCAGCGGCGTATCCTTCGGAATGGTGGGGCGCTCATCATTGACCAGATAGCTCAGATATGCGCGAAGTGCGCCGGGCTTGACATCGCGATCGCCATCCACGTGCGTCCACTCGCTGTCGCCTTTGACGCGCGCTTCGACAAAGACGCTGATCGAGCCGTGTGTGGAAACGTCCGTGACCTGCTTCTGCAGGGTTTCGGGAACGGTCAATGTAAACTCCGCGACCGGGTTTCCATCGTAAACATCTGCTGTGATACGCAGATCCGTGATCACGGGAGCAGCGACATCGGACGGCTTCAATATCTCGATCGCAGCCACATCTTTGCCGTAGCCACAGGTATCCGACCAGTCGGAATAGTAGTATTCGGAAACGTCGCCGCCCTCAGTTGCTTTACTCACAACAGTTACAAGACGCGCACGGAAATACGCAGTGTGCTTTGTAAAATCGATATGGACCGAGTCATCATAATACTCATACTGATCCGGATTCAACTGGTCTTTGACACCGGGAGTTTTATTCTCGGGGTCTCCGTTCCAACGTGTGTCATCCGGTACACCTCGCAGGATCCAAGCGGTCTGCGCGGTTTCGGTCGCATTGCCCAAAGCCCAGTCGGGCATATCCCATTCGCTCGTGCGGATCCGATACTCCTCATCGTATCGGATGCCATAGTCGCCGCGGTCGGTCCAATATTCGTTGTAGTGCCAACCGGAAACGATGTCGTTGACATCGTCGATCGCCCAGTCGATCTGAACGAAGCACCAGACGGTTTCAAAGCCATATTTCGCCCTGAGCGCCTCCGCCGTGTCCGGATCCTCCATGTCCTTATAGAATTTCGCCATGTCGTTGGGGATGCTATACGAGAAACTCATCGTGGTCGGGGAGTCATTGCCCTCGAGCCAAATGACGGCAACGTTCTGCGGCGCCGCGATCTCATAGGGAAGATCTTTGTCGCCTGCCCAAACGAGAGTGGTCAGACAGGTCAGCAAAAGCGTTGTCACCAAAAGGATCGACAACCGTTTTTTCATAACTGTATCACGCTCCTTATTTAGTTAAATAATTCAGATCGTTACTCAAAAAACACTTACCTAACTTATACCATACCGGCCAATGTATTGCAAGGTTTTTTCGGAACTTTTGACGAACTACGGGATATATTCCCGCAATTTGGGTGAGAACCTTTGATTTTTCAGGACAAATAGCACTTGACGCGCGACAAATAATATCATATACTATCCATATACTATTTGACGCACGTCAAATAAAAGGAGGATGACGGCGATGAGTGGCAGAGTAATCATGGAGAAGCAGGATCTGACTTATCTGCAGTGGTCACGGGTGCGGAACTCCAGTGGGACAGCCGGGACATTTTTGAAATCCGAATCCCGATTGGATGGAGGGAAGGTCTACTATAAATTATCGAATTATGATCCCCAAAGAGGCGTGGTCGGTCATGAGTGTTTCAATGAGATCGTTGTAGATCGCCTGCTGGATATTTTAGGGGTGGAACACTTAAACTATGATCTGATCCATGCAGACATCGAAGTTGACGGTCGGGTATGGGAGACCTATATATGCGCCTCGAAAGATTTTAAAAAACGTGGGGAAAGTAAAGTGACTTTGGAGAATTATTATAGGGGGAATGCGTTGCCCGGCGAGTCACGGTATGATTTTTGTGTCAGAAACGGATGGAAAGACACGATCGATACGATGATCGCCGTCGATTATATTATTTTGAACAGGGATCGACACGGCGCGAACATTGAGGTTTTGAGAAACCCATGGGAGCACACGTTGCGGATCGCCCCGCTATTTGACCATGGCCTGTCGCTTTTATTCTCTTGTATGTCGGAAGAAGAGATCCGAAAGTTCGATATTTTGGAGGATAAGAGGTGCCAAAACTATATCGGAGGGTACTCAACCTACGAGAACCTGGGCCTTTTGAATGGTCGCAAGGATCTGTTTTCCGGAAAACTGATGCCGGAGGACAGAGACAGGATATTTGAGGGTTTTGAGGATGCATTGCCCGCTACACTTATGGATAAAATGTGGAACATGATCTACGAGAGGTATAAGGTGTATGAAGCTTTATAAGATCTTGGATGGGGAAAATGCATACTCCATCGGAATACTGCTTTATTATGAAAAGGCAAAGTCATGCATTATCGAACTGGAAGAGGAACTGGACGAATGGACGGCACCGCTTCTGCTGACTTCGTACGTGAAGAAGGGTATATTCACCATTCCTCGGGATGTAAGTCGCCTTTGGGTGCGTGAACGCGTGATCCCGAGTGACCGCCAGAATATCGGCGCGATATTGGCGTATCACAGACTGAAATCCTACGATGAGATGGCGTTATTGGAACTGGCTGACGGAAAATGCGCCCAGGACAGTTTATATATTCAAAAGACGGATACATTGCCCAAGTATGTCGCAATACGACAGCAAAAGAATCTGGTGGAATGTTTTCCGACTGATGGCGGCTATATTCTCTGTTTTTTTGCGGATGGGACCGCAAAACGGGTGGATATCGAGAAACTAAATGGGGTAGAAGGCATGGAAAAACCGGCTCAAAACCGTCAATTGTTCCTTTCAGGGAGGATCGGGCCGGGTGGATATGCAATGACCTTTGATGATGCATACGATGTTGCGGCGACCGACCTGTATCGGGCAGGAGAAACGCTTCCGCTGCGGCTGGAAGACCTGATCGCGTTTATTGATCGTGGAACATGCGATACGGGTGAGAGTTGCGAGGAACTGAACTGCTCGCGGCAGAACATTTCCTACCTGATCAAACAGGGGAGCCTGAAACCGATCAAAGAAGAAGTGAACGGAAATCTGTTTCTAAAAAGTGATATTTTGAAAACCCGATGGTAGGAGGCGTGTACCACCGAGATCGAAGCGAAATTCTAAGATACAACTGCAAATTCATGGAACAAACCGGCGAAATTCTATTTCAAGTAGAATTTCGCCGTTTTTTATCTTCTGAATTTAACTTCTATTTGAATTCGCCATTGTGCACAACTAAAGTTTGAATTATAATGGAGACAATTCAACCGAGAGGTGATTTCGGGAGAACAAATCCGGATAATTCTATGAAATGGAGGATAATAACCATGTCATTTGCCACTACATTACAGACGCTTCGTAAAGAAGCAGGACTTACACAGGAACAGCTTGCGTCGAAGTTCGGCGTCAGCGCCCAGGCCGTATCGAAATGGGAGAACGGAAGTTTTCCGGAGGGAGACCTGATCCCGAAGATCGCCGACGAGTTCGGGGTTTCGATCGACTATCTGTACGGAAGAGAAGAGAGAAAGGTCAGCCTGGAGCAGCAGGTCGTAAGCACATTGACCTCGCTCGAAAAAGAAGGACGCGGAAAGAAGGGCTACGACTTCTGGAAGCTTTACATGGAGCAGGTGCAGCGACTGATCTGGGCGTTTCACGTCGGAGCCTGGTCGGAAAATAATTACTATTACGAGCGTCCCAGAACGCCAGAGGATATCGGCGAGACGGACAGCGCGGTCCTGAACAAATATGGGTACAGTTTCATGCGACTGAATAAGGACCATGAATACTATATCTTCCTGAGACAGCCCGAGGGCGAGGAAGGCTTCCTCAAGTGGCTTCCTAAGACCGAGAAGATCGCGCCGGTACTGAATATCCTGGCCGACCCGGAGAGCGCCCGCGTTCTGCTGTACATGTACACGCTGAAAAGCCATGAGTACGCAGTAGCGGAGACCGTTTCGAAGGAGACCGGCGTACCGAAAGAAAAGGTCGTTAAGACGCTGGAAACGCTCAGCAAGGACGTCGGACCGAACAGCCATCCCATGCGCCAGCTCTGCATCGTCAAGGGCGAGGGTAAGGAAGAAGCCGCGTACGGGATCGATAAGACGCTCAGCGGCCTGCTGATCGGCGTGATCGCGCTGCTGGACAGCTACACGAATTCCTCGCAGTCCTACATGCTGCAGATCAACGACCGCACCGATAGCTGGATCAACAGGAAGAAGTAATCGAAAGAGTGAAGAAATGAAACAAAAAGAAGAGAAAGAAATAAAGAAAAAGAAAAAGGGGAAGGACGAGGAGCAGGAGCCGAAGAACCCCTATCACGTAGAGCACGGCCTGTGGTCGAACGTGAAATACATCTGGAAAAACATGGTCCGCTACGAGCGGAGCCTGCCGTGGCTGATCCTCCTGATCGCAGTCGCCACGACCTCGATGCGCTACCTCTGGAACTTCATCGCTAAGTTCGTCCTCGACATGGTGAGTAACGGCGAACCCGCCGAAAAACTCATTTTCCTGATGGTCGGCGTGTTCATTGCCCAGTGTGCGACGACCATGGCCTCGTCCTTCGCAAACAACCAGTTGTGGTGGCGCTACATCGGCGTGCGGACCCTCATGATGGTCGCGAAGAACCGCAAGATCATGACCATGAAGTTCGAGTACCTCGAGAACGCCGACGTCATGGACGCCTACCAGAAGGCGAGCAGTGCAGTCGGAAACAACAACGACGGTGTCGAGGGCATGATGCACCAGATCGAGTATCTCATCACGACGCTGATGGTCGTGGGCTTCGGTCTCGCCATCATGGGAACCATGAACGTCTGGATCATGCTCGGCATGATGGCCCTCGCGATCCTGAA
>JAFYZH010000004.1 GCA_017548765.1 Lachnospiraceae bacterium
AAATGTCTGGTCCGTCGATGTGCATAAGTTTCTGGACTTCCTGATCGAGGAAGGTTTTACGAACGTACCGAAGCCCTACGGCATGACGGACGACGGGAACGAGATCCTCTCGTTCGTGCCGGGAAAGGCATATAATTATCCTCTGCCGAAGGAGTTCCTGGAGGATGAGATGCTCATCCTTTCGGCAAAACTTTTGAAGCAATATCACGAAGTCGGCACCAGATATATCGCGAAACTGCGCGGCGACGAGCCGTGGATGCTTCCGAAAGTCGAGCCGGTCGAGGTGATGTGCCACGGGGATTACGCCCCGTACAACGTGACCCTGGTCAATGCGAAACCGGTCGGCATCATCGATTTCGACACCTTACATCCCGGGCCTGCGCTGTGGGACGTTGCCTATGCAGTCTACCGCTGGGTACCATTTACAAGCCCGGAGAACCCGGATCATTACGACGATCTGGCGGAGCAGATCCGCAAGGCGAAGGTGTTCCTGGACGCTTATGGTGCGACCGAGGCGCAGAGGAAAGCATTGCCCGACATGATGGTGAAACGTTTGACCGCGCTCACCGAGTTCATGGCTGCCCAGGCCGGCGACGGCAACGAAGATTTTGCAAAAAATATCGAGGACGGACACATGAAGGTCTACCTCGACGATATACACTATATTCAAGAGAAACGTGAACTTATCCTGGACGGGATCGCCTGAACCCGACCGAGGAGCAAATAGATACATTGAAATTATTTCGTGGAGGAGGAGATTATTATGAAAAAACGAAAGATTTCAACCTGGTATGCGTTTGCATTGATCGTCACGATCGTTTTTCTCGGACTGCTTCCACAAACAGTCCACGCGGATACCGGCCCGAAGCCATCGATCGACTTAGAGGTGACCGGTGCTCCCGACGATTACTATATCGCATTACTGGGAAAGAAGAATTATGGCCAAAGGGGCGAGAACAGCCGGTTAAAGGTCGATGCTGTGACCGAACAGAAGGTAGAAGACTACCTCAAGGATTTTCAGTACGACGGATGGGAGTTTTATGAATCCCCGTTGGGAGACAACTTGTTTCGCCGAAACGAAACGGGTGAGTATCGGTTTTGGTATAGGGTTCCGAATCCATTTCGTGTTATACTCATTGACATGAATGGAGAGGTCCACTTGAGTGATGTTCTACACCAATGGGAGTACAATGCGGAATGTGCTTTCGACTTTAGCACAGGAGCCCTCATCGAACACAATGCAGGCGCGATCGTGAAAAGAATTCTTGTGATCCTGGGCTCTTATGTGATCACATTAGTGATCGAGCTTCTGGTCCTGAACGGCTTTTATCCGCTGAAGAAAAAGAACCTGTTTTGGTTTTTGCTGGCGAATACCGTCACCAACATTCCACTAAACGTTTACCTGTTGCATTCGCATCTCGGATTTGAGCTCTTGTTCGTGTGGATCCTTTTAGAGTTGTTGGTAGTATTCGTTGAAGGATGCATGTATGCATTTGGTATGACCGATGATAAAGGTAAAAAATCTGAGGGTAAAGCCTTTTGTTACAGTACACTCGCAAACGTTTTGAGTGCATTAGCCGGAATATTGATCCAATTGATCTATTATTCATTTTCATAAACAGTTACAAGGAGTTTTTTATGAAAGTCATCGTAGGAATGTCGGGCGGCGTGGACAGCGCCGTGACGGCGTATCTTTTGAAAATGAAGGGATATGAGGTTGCGGGCGTGACACTACGGATCGTAAATGGCGAGAACGAGGTCAGCCGCTGTTGTGAGATCGACGACGCCCGGCAGGTCTGCGAGACCCTCGGGATCCCTTATTATGTCCATAAATGCAGTTCCAAATTTGAGCATTTTGTGATCGATCCGTTTATTCAGGCGTATTCGGAAGGTCGCACGCCGAACCCTTGTGTGATCTGCAATCGTATGATCAAATGGGATGAACTGATGACATCTACGGAGGTACTCGGGGCGGATCATATCGCGACCGGACACTATGCAAATATCGTTAAACTTCCGAACGGGCGTTACTCGGTGAAAAACGCTGCGAGTGCGCAGAAGGACCAGTCCTACATGCTGTGCAGGCTGACGCAGGAGCAGCTCGCAAAGACTCTGATGCCGCTGGGCGATCTGACGAAAGATGAGGTGCGCAAGATCGCCGAATATGCAGGCCTGCATGTTGCACACAAGGGCGAATCGCAAGACATCTGTTTCGTTCCGGACAATGATTACGCGGCCTTTATCGAGGAGCGCACCGGGAAGACATTTCCCGAGGGAGACTTTGTCGACACTGAGGGAAATGTTCTGGGCCGGCATAAGGGCATCATCAATTATACAGTGGGCCAGCGAAAAGGCCTGGGTGTAGCGGCAGGCGTTCCTATCTTCGTTAAGAAGATTGATGCGGAAAACAATAAGGTCGTCCTGACAGAGGAAGAGGGCATGTATGCGTCCGGTTGTGTCCTGAAGGATGTGAACTACATGGGCATGCCGTGTCCTGAGGAGAATGTGGAGCAGGAGGCCCGCGTGAAGGTCCGTTACCATCACCAGGCCGTTCCGGCGCAGGTCCGCAGAGTGGGCGGGGAACTGTTTGTAGAGTTCTCCGAGCCCGTGAAGGCGGTCGCTCCGGGGCAGACGGCCGTGTTATATAACGAGGACGGTTGTGTCCTCGCTGGGGGAGAGATCGATCGATAAACTATGGCAACTTTTTTGATCGCGGTGATCTACGCCGCATTTATCGGCCTGGGCCTTCCGGATTCGTTATTCGGAACGGCCTGGCCTTCCATTTATACGGAATTCGGCCTGCCGATCGTGTTCGGTTCTTTTGAGAGCGCGATCTGCTTCGTCGGCACATTCCTGTCCAGTTTGATGAGCGCGCGTCTGATCAAGCGATTCGGAACCGCGAAACTGACCGCCGGCTGCACCTTGCTTACGGGCGTATCTCTGATGGGCTTTGGTTTCGCCGGCGCTTTTCCGGTGCTGCTGGTCCTGGCGATCCCTTTGGGCCTCGGTGCAGGTTCCATCGATACGGCGCTGAATAACTACGTTGCGATCCATTACAGTGCATCGCGCATGAGTTTTTTGCATTGCTTTTACGGGGTAGGCGTGACGATCAGTCCGTTTATCCTGGCACTGGTATTTCGCCATGGAATGAACTGGCGTGTCGGCTACCGCGCGGCATCCGGGATCCAGCTCTTTCTGGCCCTGGTGCTGATCCTTTCGATACCGGTCTGGAAGAAAGTCCACGGCGGAGAGAAGATCTCGGAAGATAAGTTTGAGACATTGACCATAAAACAGGCGGCGGCCATCAAGGGTGTAAAGATCATGTGGCTGTTGTTCGTCTGCACCTGCGCGATCGAGATGTCGGTGGGCAATTGGAGCAGTACCTACATGGTCGAACACCTGCAACTGAGCCAGGAATTTGCCGCACGGGCGATGACGTTCTACTACCTCGGCATGACGCTGGGGCGCTTTCTGTCGGGTATCCTCGCGCGAAAACTTCACAGTTGGCAGATCATCAAGATCGGCCTGATCGTGATGGCGGTCGCACTGGGGACCTTACTTCTGACGACGAACGGCATCGTAGCCATGGGCGCGCTGATGTTGATCGGCCTCGGTAACGGTCCGATGTTCCCGAATTTCAATTACCTGACGCCGGAGAACTTCGGCGAGGAGAAGTCGCCGGCGATCATCGGAACGCAGATGGCGGCGGCAAATATCTCCATCGTTACATTGCCCGTTTTGTGCGGACTGTTGGGTCAGCTTTTCGGAATGTGGATCTTCCCGTTCTACCTGATCGTTTGCTTTATCGCGATGTTGATCGTGTTTTCCGCGGCGACCAAAACGTTTACGATGCCGCGACTGTTTCGTAAAAAAACCGCCTGCAGCGATACTGCAAGCGGTGAATGAAGATCATAAGAGATCTGTGAGTTTTTTACCGTAAAAGTAGTTGTGTACGAGCGTGTCGAATTCTTCCCACATGGGCAATGTTTTGCAGGCGGCACGCCTGGTACATTCATAGCTTTTGTCTGCGAGGCAGGCAACGGGAGAGAGGCTTCCCTCCATCAGTTCCAGGATCTCGCCTACGACATATTCTTCAGGCTTTCGGCATAACTGATAACCGCCGCCCTTACCGCTGGCGCCGAGGATCAGCCCTGCATTGACCATGTCCTTGACGATGATCTCCAAATACTTCTTAGATATTTCCTGTCTGGCAGCGATATCCTTAAGTGGGATGTAGCTGCCGTTATTATTTTCGGCCAGATCGATCATGACGCGTAAAGCGTAACGGCCCCTGGTTGAGATCATGGATATTTCCCTCCTTAATTGCTGTTAATGCGGTATATATTCTTAGATAAACCTGATATATAAAGTATTATAGCATTAAACCAGTAGGTAAATCAATAGAAATCCATAAATACCTATTGACATAGTAGGTAAATAACAGTATAATTATCGAAAACAATAATAAGGAGGTGGAAACGTGAGGGTTTCGACGAGAGTAGAGTATGGGCTTATGGCAATTACGGATATTGCCTTGCATTCCGAAAACGGTGGCAGTGTATCCACGACGGAAGTTGCCGAAAGACAGAAGATCTCACAGAAGTATCTGGAGCAGATCCTTCCGTTGCTTCGTCAGGCAGGACTGATCAAAGCCCAAAAAGGATTGAGAGGGGGCTATCGCCTGTCCAGGCCTGCAAACAAAATCGTGATCGCGGATGTGTTGAACGCATTGGATGACAGTATTCTGGCAGAGATGGAGATACCGGAGGAAGA
This sequence comes from Lachnospiraceae bacterium, assembly GCA_017548765.1. Classification (GTDB taxonomy): domain Bacteria; phylum Bacillota; class Clostridia; order Lachnospirales; family Lachnospiraceae; genus UBA1201. The sequence continues at coordinate 4,774 of JAFYZH010000004.1, forward strand.
AGAGGACGGTGCACTTCGCGGATGCATCAATGAGTGTCTTTGGGGGAAGATCAATAAGAAACTGTCAGATTACGCGAAGAGTGTTACCTTGGGAGAATTCCTGGCCGAATGTCGTGAGAAAAACACAGTGGAATGGGATCTGTACGTGATCTGAAATAAATTTTAAAAAAAGTTTACAAAACCTATTGACATAGTAGGTAAATGGTGATATTATACCAACATCGAACAGAAAGGAGGCACTGAAAGATGCCGAAAGCTATTATCATCGATCAGAAGAAGGTCATGTGTATGCGAATGTTTCACACCCGGGCGAAGAGTATGGCTGGGGCGTCGTTTAAGGTGCGCCTAAATTGATCGATAAAAGATCCATTCATGATTGCCATAAGCCCGGGACGAAAATGCCTCGGGCTAAAATTATGGTAAATTTCGGAGATATGTTATGGCAAATTCATTTAAAACAGATCGCAACAGGATCCTCGAGGAGTTTTCCCGACTGATATCATTCGATGCTGAGTCTTTCCATGAGAAGAAGATTGCCGAATACGTAAAGGAAAAACTCAGAGATCTGGGACTTCGGGTCGAAGAAGACCGGGCCGGCGAAAAATTGGCCGAACTTCATCCCGAGTCACGGGATACAGCGTCCAATATCTACGCGTATCTTAAAGGGACGAAACCAGGAGCACCGATCCTGTTTTCTTCTCACTTAGATACCGTTCGACCCGGAAACGGAAAGAAGGTAGTCCTTCATGAGGACGGGACCATTACTTCCGACGGTACCACGGTTCTGGGAGCGGACGATGTATCTGGTCTGGTTTCTATTCTGGAAGCACTTGCCGTGATCCGGGAGGAAGCCTTGGACCATCCGGATATTGAGATCCTGATCACGGTAGCGGAGGAACCTTATTGCGAAGGAAGCCGTTTCATCGAATATGAAAGACTGAAAGCAAAGCAAGGTTATGTCCTGGATCTGGATGGTCCGGTCGGAAGAGCTGCAACGGCAGCTCCTTCCATACTGTCGCTGAAGATCGGGATCGAAGGTCGGGCTTCACATGCGGGCTTTGCACCGGAGCTCGGGATCAACGCCCTCAGCATTGCGGCGGAGGCTCTTTCCCAAGTTTCCGTCGGAAGAGTTGAAAGCGATCTAACGGTAAACTTCGGTACGATCCACGGAGGCAGCGGACGGAACATCGTCCCGGAAACGGTAGAGATCGAAGGCGAGATCCGATCCCTGGATCATGCGAAAGCGCTTAAGACAGCGCAGGAGATCCAAGCGGTATTCGAACAGGCAACGCAAAACAAGGGAGGAAAGATCACATGGTCTGTAACCGAACATATTCGGTCCTATGAGGTCTTACCGGAGAGCGAAGTCGTTACACGGTTTCTTACTGTGGCCCGGGAGCCGGAGCGATGTATAAGGCCGGAGCGCATAACTACCTACGGCGGCAGCGATGCAAACCGGCTGAACGAACATGGCATAGAAACGATCGTTTTGGCATGTGCCATGAATAAGTGCCACAGCACCGAAGAATATACGGTGCTACATGAACTCGAGAAGTCGGCTCAGCTGACGCTGGGACTGATGATATATTAAAACCAATTAAAAAAACGGAGGATAACTTATTATGAAAAAATTCGGAAAGAGATTGAATGTATTACTTGCAAGCGCATTGCTTTCAACAAGCTTGCTTGCAGGCTGCGGTAAGCAGGATGACAAAGAAACACAGGCAAATGCTAAAACGACTACAGCAGCATCGAACACCCCGGCAGCAGGAACGACCGCGGCAGATGCGCAGCAGACCGAGGCGGCAACCCAGGAGCAGAAAGAACTGGAGCCTCTCGCAGTTTCCTATCCTGCAGGCAATATCCGCGTAACCGTAAATATCCTGGCTCTTCAGAAGGGCTATTTCGCAGAGCAGGGCATTACGGTGAACCCCATCGCAGTTGCCGGTAATGATGCATTGACCGCGATCAATGAGGAGAACGGAGCACTGGATATCCTGACGGCCGGTTTCGTACCGGATGTGCAGGCGATCGGCGCAGGCTATGAGCTCAGCTTCATCGCAGGAACCGCAGTAGAAGGCGGATCCGTGATCGCGAAGAAGGGCAATGCCGATAAGTTTAAGGGATCGGATAAGATCCTGAACCTGGAAGAAGTAACAAAAGCCAAGCTCGGATTTGCCAGAAACGAGGCATCCTGGGTCGTTACCAGACAGTATCTGCTGGATAACGGTATCGGCAACGACGTGATCAAGTCCATCGAAAACGAGGATAGCGGAAACGTTTCTTACTATGCGGATGCTACAGCTACCGCACAGGCCGTTCAGAAGGGCGAGGTCGAACTGGGCTTCCTTCCGATGGAGTTCGCACTGCTCTATGCAGATGCATATGATCTTGAGATCGTAGCGGCTGCAGGCGACCTGTCCCCGGACTATGTATGCTGCCGTGAGGTAACTTCCAAAAAGAGACTGGAAGATAAGTATGACTCCTACGTTGCCTACGAGAAGGCCAGAATCAAAGCTTTCGAGTATTACAAGAAGGGCGAGACCGACGACACTGTAAAGGCAGATGTTGTTAAGACCGTAGCAGATTACTCCGGTAAGGAAGCAGATTATGTTGAGACTTACCTGTACGGCGGCGTTACAAAGTTCGCCGTAGATCCCAACACAAAGGGTATCATAAAGTATGTTGAGGCAGCTTATAACTCCGGTTTGTTTACGGGCAATGCAGTTGATTTCGGTTCTTATGATATCAAGCAGAACGTAAACACATCCGCTTACAAGCAGGCATTGGACGAACTGATCAAAGAGAACCCCGATAACACATTCTATGCGGGACTTCTCACAGAGTATCAGGCAGCAAACTGAGAATAATAACAGACAGAGGTGAAGCACGTGGCAGAGCATCAGGTAAATGAAGGAGAAAAAAGAGAATATAAGATCGAGATCCGTGATGTTTACTTCGATTATGTCGAGAACAAATCGAATTACGAAGCACTGAAGGGAATCGACCTGACCATCAAAGAGGGTGAGTTTGTCTGCATTCTCGGATCCTCCGGATGCGGCAAGTCCACGTTGCTGTCCCTCCTCAGCGGACTCAATAAACCAAAATCGGGAGAGATCCTGGTGGATGGTAAGAAGATCAAAGGCCCCGGGATCGACAGAGCGGTCGTCTTTCAGCAGTATTCCCTGTTCCCGTGGCTGACTGTACGGGGCAATATCCTGTTCGCCATTAAGCAGAGCGGGAAGAAACTTGGACGCAAGGAGAGAAAAGAACTGGCCGATCATTACGTGGAGAGCGTGGGGCTCTTCGGAGCGAGAAACCGCTATCCGAGCCAACTGTCCGGCGGTATGAAGCAAAGAGTTGCCGTTGCCAGGGCATTGGCACTGGAATCGGACATTTTGCTCATGGACGAACCCTTCGGAGCTATCGATCCGAAACTGCGTCTGGAACTGCAGGAACTGGTGTCCCGCCTCTGCGTAGAGCATAAGAGGACCGTAGTCTTTATTACACACGATGTAGATGAAGCCATTCTTCTGGCAGATCGTATCGTTGCGATGGAACCCGGACGGATCAAAAGCATTCATGAGGTAAAACTGCCGCACCCCAGAGTTCGTGATGAACTGGTCGGCACCTCGGAATATGAAAAACTGCATAAGCAGCTGATCCTGTCGTTTTATAATCAGGTGGCTGAACAGATCGATGCGGAGGTGGCACTATGAAAAAGTTTTTCAAATTGGAGAAGGGAGCCTGGTTCGAATTTGCGCTTGCTACGCTGTTGCTGATCGTCAACGTGATCCTGACCCTGAAACTCCCGTACTATTCCAAACATAAGGCTTATTATGACAGCGCTCCGTACATTGTAGTTTTGATCGCATCGTATCTGATCTATGCACCGCGTTTGTTCCTTACAAAGAAGAAAAGCGCGAATGATATCGCAGTGGTGTTGTATTCCTTTTTTATCCTGTGGGAAGTCTCCTATAAGGTCGGATGGGTACATAATGATTTGCTGATTCCGTCGCCCGAAGGCCTGTTTCACGTATTCGTGGAAAAAGGACCGGAGATCTCAAAGGATGTGTGGGGCTCCATACAATTGTTGTTCTGGGGCTTCCTGCTGGCAGTGGTATTCGGAACGTTTTTGGGACTTTTAGCAGGTTGGGTACCGCGTGTTCGCGAGGTGCTCCTTCCAATCTCGAACGTGATCACTTTGATCCCGCCGCTGATGTTTTCGGCCTACATGATCATGATCCTGTCGACCTTCCGTCAGGCAGCCATAGCCGTTATCTTTTTCGCGGTATTCTGGCCGACCTTTCAGGGAATGGTCATGCGAGTCGGCCAGATCGACCCGCAGATCACACAGGCGGCCAGGACCATGGGCGTGGGGACCATCGGGATGATGCGGAAAGTCATTTTCCCTTATTGCCTTCCGGGGATCATCACCGGGATCTCGAAGAGCCTTCGCGGCGCCTTTATGTGTCTGGCAGGCGCGGAGATGCTGGGTGTGAACCTGGGTATCGGATTTTTTATCGAGAAATATAAAAGCTTTGCCGATTACAGGTGTGTATTGGCAGGTATCGTAACGGTCGGTGTGATCACAACGTTGATCGACCTGGCTGTGAATAAACTGAAAAAGACGCTGATCCGTTGGGAAGGTTGATGACGGAAACGTCTTAAATCGGATTGACGGAAAAGAGGATGAGTAAAGTGGAGATCATAAGAGTAACAAAGGATTCGCCCGAGTGGCATTTTCACGCATATAACTACATACGAACGGATGCGTTCTGCTTCGGTCAGAATATTCCCGTGGAGCGGGAGTTCAACGGAGACGGACCGAGGGATGGTTTTAACGGAGTGGTGATCATCGATGACCACAAGCCGGTGGCCGGACTTCGCATTTCCTACCCGAGACCGGGCATAGCGAAGATCGAGAGAGTCTGCACCATACGCGAGAAGCAGAAAGGCGGCTATGGACGCATCATGATCGCGGAGGCGGAAAGATGGATCGCAGAGCAGGGCATTTCCCATGTGGTGATCTCCAGTCAGGACCGTGCACAGGGCTTCTACGAAAAATGCGGATATGTTTACAATCCGGATGTATCGCCGAATGAATACGATGTGCACAGAAGACCAAAGCCGGCCATTCAAAGACCCGCAGGTTTTAAGCCCGATTTCGTCTGCGTTCTGGTGGAGAAATATCTGGATCCGGAGCAGTTCGGGGATCAGTGGGGGATCCACCCGCGAGAGACCTTGAAGTCGGAAGAGTATGGATTTGCGACCAAATGCATTCACGGAGACCGTGAGAAAGCCTTCCGGGATCCTACGGGCGCGATCAGCACTCCGATCTACCAGTCGGCGACCTTTGAACATCCCGAGGTCGGCAGAAGCACGGGATATGATTACAGCCGTCTTCAGAACCCTACACGCGCACAATTGGAAAAAGTGGTGGCCTCGCTGGAAAACGGTGTCGACGCACTTGCATTTTCCTCCGGAATGGCTGCCGTGACCGCACTGATGGAACTGTTCCGTCCCGGCGATCACCTGATCACGGAAGCGGACCTCTACGGCGGAAGCATCCGTCTGTTCCACCATGTGTGCGAGAAGAACGGGATCACATTTTCCCATGTGGACTGCAGTAAGGCAAATATCGAAGACTATATCAAAGAGAATACAAAGGCGATCTATTTAGAGACACCGACGAACCCGATGATGAAGGTGACTGACATTCGTAAGGTGGCTGAGATCGCAAAAAAGCATGGCTTGCTTTTGATCATCGACAATACGTTTCTGTCGCCTTATTTCCAGAGACCTTTGGAACTTGGAGCAGATGTCGTGGTCCACAGCGGTACGAAGTTCCTGGGAGGACATAATGATACCCTGGCCGGTTTTATCGTCGTAAGTTCCGAGGAGCTATCGGAGCGGTTGCGTTTTCTCATCAAAACGGTCGGATCGGGGCTGGCTCCGTTTGACAGTTGGCTGATCCTGCGAGGCATCAAGACACTTCCCATACGTTTGGAAAAGGCACAGAAAAACGCACAGGCCATCGTGTCCTGGTTGCAAAAGAATCCGAAGGTCACCAAAGTGTTTTATCC
>JAFYZH010000023.1 GCA_017548765.1 Lachnospiraceae bacterium
CGTGCCGGGCTTTTAACCTAGCACGAGGGCGGGCCTATATACGACATGATGTCGCTCTTTTCTCTAGCTCGCGGTACCACCTCAATTGATGAAGAATCATCCGCTCTGATCCCGTAACGTGGGCAGCGTCGGGTTTTACTAGGCCTGCGGCCGTTCCTCCCGCCCTACCGGGTCCATTCATTCGAGATACGTTTGCCGCTTTCCACCACCGCGGCTCTCTGGTTTCGTCAATCTCGTATTACTATTCCCGTTCTTCGGTTTTCCTCTTTATGGGCTCAGCCTTGCCGAACCTACATGAAAATTCTAGCATGCAGAGGCTGTCATGTCAAGACCTTGCTCCTTTATTTACAATTCTCTTCAAGGAATTCCATCACTTTATCTGCATAATCGACGACAAAATACCATCCGTCTTGTTTCCAAATGGTTTTGGAATAGATCGTTACTTCCTCATATGAATTACCCGAAGCTTCAAAAATCAGGGAATACAATGGCTCGGATGTATCCGGACGGATTTTTTTAGCTGCACCGGTCACGCCCGCGAGTACACTCTCAAGTTCATATAATTCCTGTCCCCGGAACAAATGCTCTGTGCCGGTCGCTTCATTCGTTACTTTGATCGAAAAAGGCCTGGACATTAAATACAAAGGTATTTTTCCCTTTCTCTTTTCTCTTATGCTGCGCGTATAGATGGGCTCAGTTCCCCCATCATACGATTGTCTGACGGTATATATGATCTCACGCGGATCATCGAGTGTCGGTCCGGTCACAGTATATGTATAATCATCATATCCCCAATCGAAGGACCATCTCTCGAGCACGATTTTCATATCCGCTACCGCATCGCGGCCATACTCTGCGATCAAATGCTCCAAGACATATGGTTCAATATCTTTATTCGCGCGTTGATCGCGCGAGAGCGCTTCGCCCTTCTTCCATCCGACGACCACCATACCGATGATGAATACAGTGAGGAGATACACAAACACTTTTCGTCGATTAAGGATCAGGTAAAAAATCTGGTAGGCAATGGAAAAAAGAACGAGACTTTCTAAGCCGGAACAAAATGCCAATGGCCCGGGGCCATATGTGACCGTGCCTCCCATCATTCCGTCAAAATGTTCGTCAGAGCCCAAACCGAACAGGTTTGCGGGAAGAAACGTAACAAAACTGGCCATATATAGAAGGGCTAGCAATAGTCCTGCCAGTTTCTTATAAACAGGCACTGCTGACTTTTTTTCCTTCAAGCTCCTTATTTCTTCTTTCTGCTCACTCGGTTGTTGCTCTTCACAAAAATCTTCCAATTTGGATCTCCTTTCCCTGTACAGAAAATAATAAAGCCTTTCACTTATATAGTACACTTCTGAAGCCAAATCTTACAACAACTTTTACCGGGAAAAAACATATAAAACGCCCTTCCGAGTCCATTTGGCCGTATCGTCTTGGCGGCTTCCCACCACCGCAGCCCTCTGGTTTCGCCGGATCCGGAACCGAGGCAGTTTTATTCTGACCGGTCAATGCGGGACAATGACCGCTTCATCTTTTTCTGTAGTTCACTCTACTGTGAAATAAAATCGATGCCCTCGACGCAATATGCATCTCAGGCATCTCTTTTTTCACATGCCGGGGCCATGTAGCCCTCGCAGATCATCTAGCATGCATGAACCACTCTGTCAATATGTCGCCACAAAAAACATGGCGTCTGATCTCACGCTTCCTCTTTTTTGTGTCTTTTTTTCATCTGATCAACGGACCACCAAATGGCACCTACCAGAAAAATAACTCCTGCCCCCCGAAGCGCGATCTGTGACAGGTTATAGAACAACTTCGCCCTATTCGGGAAGGCTGTTTCTGCGTAGACCAGAAACGGTACCGCAACGATCAATGCGATCGACGCAATAAACGTGAACGCCCAGTACTGGTGTGTCTTGCAAATATGAATAATAAAGAGAATGATCCCCACTACAGTGCTGATTATCGTGCCAAACACGATCAGTGCTGCCAACCACCTCAGATCCGCCCCCGACGAATTCGGGGCGAGGAGAAGACTTAAATACGAAAGTACGAGCCCGCTCCCCAGGAATAACCCAGCGGTAATAAACGCTTTGTCGTGTGGTTCCCTTTGTTTTTTCTCTTTCATTGGCCGCCTCCTATCAAATGATGATCATTCAGTTCCTTTTCCATCCCCGTAAAAATCCGGACCCACTGTCCAGACAGACCCGGGGCATTTCGCTCCGGGCCTGTGAAACTCTTTCGGCCAATGTAACCGGGAGCCCCCTCCCGCAGTCACATTATAAGCTTACATCTGTGAAATTCGCGTTCAACTTGGAGTACTCTGCATTGTACTTGCAGTCGCTGCAGAACCAACGCTCTTTCTGCTTTCCGAGAGCGCCTACGCCGAGACCGAGCGGTCCCAGGAACAGAGTTCCGACGAAAGCCTTACCCAAGGAAAACTTGTTGGTATCGGTCTCAACCAGATGCCAGTTTGACGAACCACAGTTCGGGCAGCACTTCGGCGCACCCTGCTTCTCGCCAACCTTCTCAGCAGCAGAACGAATCTTCTCCTCAGCCTTAGCACCAGCTGCGGAAACCTTCTCTGTGATATCCTCTGAAACTTTCTTAACATCCATGACAACTACCTCCTATAAAACTAAACACCCCGGGCTCATTTACCCGTATAAACGTATCTCATTGAAACTAATCCCAATGAAACCTATCCCAATGAAGCTTTTTCTCTTCCTGCCCATCCGTGCAGAATTTCACCTCACCAACCTCGCTTCCCAAGGCCCTCGCTCATCTCCGCCCCTGTCAACCGGGATGGTTCCCTTTGGGGCATTTAACCTAGGCGCGCCGCCGTGGGACGGTGCTTACTCGGGATGCGATCCCGAGCGGCATATGAACGAACTGTAGGAAAACAGCGCAAGCGAGATGACGGATGAGGGGAGAAAAGCGATCTCCGAGATCGCTTTTCGCGCTAGGAGAGTGAGTTTTCATCAGGAAAACTCATCTCTCTCGACGCGGGCCCCCTCGAATCCGGCTTCGAGCGAGCGGCATGTTTTCCACAGTGAGCGAATTGTCCGGGAGGGATCACATTCCGAGGAAGTGATCACCGCTCCAAGGCAAGCTCACAGTCTAAATGTGTCAAAGGGAACCATCCCGGTTGACACGTCAGGCCCATTTATCCTGGGACTTGGGAATGCGCATATCCGACAGTGCGAAATTCTGCCACAAGAACCACTGCTCTCCTTTGCTGCGGAGCTGGATCTGGCGGTCATCGTCCGCGCCGGACGAATGCAGCATCAACATCGCATAGCCTTCATTCTGGTAGGAATAAACATAATCGTGTACCGTGATCGTAAGCGGTGCAGACGGAGTATAATCATTCTCCGGCGTAGCACCCGCAAAGAACGAAGCGGGAACGTACTCCTTGCCGACCAGACGGTCCTTCAGGAACTGGATCTCCTTCTCGGGAAGCGGTTCCGGTCCTTTCAGGAAGTTCAACATATCCAAAGTCGCCTGCACGTCGTTCTTGTAATTCATCAGAACGAGCATGGTCAGCGCTGCGGTCTTAAACGGAGTCGACAGATCCGCCTCGGGCAATGCCTTCAGCTCCTCTACACTCTTCGGAACCGCCGTGAAAGTAAAGGTTTCCTTCTTCTGCGCCGAGTTCTGAGCGGCATTCTTCGCCGACTGATAAACTGCGTTCGCAGCTGCATTTTCCGCCTTATTCACGGAGCTGCGGATATCCGACTTGATGTCGTTCTTAACCATGTTCTTCAATTTGTCAAAAAATCCCATTTTACTGTACCTCCTACTAACGCACTATTGCTGACTGGGTTTCGGTCTGGCCCGTTTTTCGACCTTCTTATACAGGTAGAGATCGTCGGAAACCGTCAGGTTCAGGCTGTCCTGCCGAATGTAGTTCTGCGCTTCCACCTTATGTCGAACCGAAGTCATACTGCTCTTCATGATGCCAACCGGCAGGAAACCGACCAGCAGGGCAGCGATCACTGCAATGATGATATGTGTCGCGGAAAAATCCGAGCCTTTCATAAGCCATGCGAACAGGTTGAAGATGGCCGCCGAAATACCCGCGCCGATACCATAATACTTCCAATATGCCCCCTTATCCGTCGGCAGGTTACCGACGAACTTACCGGTCTGTCCGTTCATGGCAAACAGGAAATTCTGACCGTTCCAGGTCGTGGACAGGAGCCACGCCGGATACAGCGCATAACGCGTCTTCGCGTTTTCGAGGCTAATGCTGCACGCCTCTTCATTGACC
>JAFYZH010000005.1 GCA_017548765.1 Lachnospiraceae bacterium
ACGACCATCGTTAAGAAGATACCGAAGTGGGTTCCGATGCTTAGCGCAGCGGCGGCGATCCTGGTATTATTTGTCGGAGGCTTCCTACTGTATAAGCATTTCGGCGGCACGTCGGACGGACCGAAGGATCTGATCGCGAAGCACGTTCCCGCACCGGATGCAGCATCGGCAGTCACGGAGATCTACCGCGAGTACCCGTGGAACGAGAGAATGAACCCGGAGCGTTTTCCGGTGACGGAGTATGATAGCCGCAAGTACACAACTCGCCTGATCCTGGTCCACGCGGAAAATGTGGGCGAGAAACTCGGCGAGGGACATGTCAGCGGATACGACACGTATAACGAAGAGGCACATGAATTGAATGTTCCGGTCTATGCGATCCGCGGGATCGATCCGACCGTCGGGATTTGTGTTTCATTTCCCGATGAGCCCGACCGGGCCTATGCCTACACGAACTTTTCCTACGTGCCGAAGGACCTGAAGGAGTTCATCGACGTGCTGAGCCTGCGCGAGACGATGACGACCGGCCTGGTGTACGTGGGCGAATATACTGCCGATGGACAGATCGTGTACGAGGATGTTCCGACGTCGCTGATCTGGGACATCCTTTTGGATGACACCTCCGTGGTCAATGACGGCACGGAGAACTACACAACGTACAGAAGAGCATTTTCGATCTCGACCAGCGTTAACCTGATCGGCTGCCACAATCTGTCGATGAGCCTGACCTCGGATGGCGTGCTATTTACCAACGTCCCGGACTGGACGGGAAAGGCATTTCGGATCGGAGCCGAAAAAGTGCAACGTTTCCTAAAGGAAGTCGAGGAGAACTACCAGGGCTACCGATATATTTACGACGAACCGGACGGAATGACCGGGCAGCCGGAGTGATCGCGTAGCATCACAACGAAAACGACAGGGTGCCTGCCACACCCGGAAAAAATATTTTTACACCTGTAACCTTTCCTTTGCGACATCGGAGTAGATAAGTGAAAGGCTTGAAACAAAAATCTACAGAAAGGACAGGGCCGGGATATGATGAAAGACGATGATATCATCGAGTTATACTTCCAACGGAACGAAAGCGCGCTCGTGGAGACTTCCGATAAATACGGAAGTTACTGCAGGAGTATAGCCCGCAGAATATTGAATGACGAGGAGACGGCGAAGGAATGCCTGAACGATACTTTGTATCACAGCTGGAATGCTATCCCTCCGAAACGGCCGAACTGCCTCAAAACCTTCGTAGGCAAGATCGCCCGCAATGTCTCTCTGAAACGCCTGGAGAAAGCACAGGCCGTGAAACGCGGCGGCGGAGAGGCGGCCATAGCGATCGATGAACTCGAAGAGTGCGTGGCAGACATATCCGTCCGGGAAGCCGAGCAGATCGAGGAGGACATGGTCATCCGCGAGGTGCTGGATCAGTTCCTGGCCGGATTGCCTAAGCAAACCCGCCGGGTATTCATGCGTCGCTACTGGTATTGCAGTTCTGTCCATGAGATCGCACTCGCTTTCGGCCTGACCGAGAGCAATGTAAAGACAAGCCTTTCTCGAGCCAGAGGTAAACTAAAAGAGGCATTGGAGAAAGCAGGTGTCGTATTATGAGTAAAAAGATCGCAAAAAACCGCTTGATGAACCGCATCGGCGAAGTCGATGAGAAGTATGTTCAGGAAGCACAATACACGGAGAAAGAACTTAAAAACCTGAAACCGGATAAGGTAAGCTCGGCATTGGCCGAAGCAGAACAAATAGCGGGGGAGATCACGGCGGAAGAGCCGGCGATCACGCCCGTAGTAAACACGGATCCCGAGATCGAGCAGGAATTCCTGCCGACGAAAAACAACAAGATCATAACGATCGTCCGCATCGCAGTCAGCGTGTCGCTCGTGGCGGCGGCGATCCTGCTGTTTGTCTTCTTGTGGAACCCGAATCGCAGCCAGGTCGCCACGACGACGGACGCCACTGAGGCACCCACCGAGACGGAGGCTGAGCCTGACACGACGCAGGAGATCACCGAGGCCACTACGGAAGCACCGACCACTGCAGTAGCCGGGGTGAGGATCGACGAGGAGCATTTCCCGGATCCTAACTTCCGGGCATTTATCACGAAACACTTCGATACGAACAGAGATAATGCGCTGGACGAGCTCGAGATCCAGAATGCTAAGGAAATCTTTTTCTACACCGATGAAGATGATGGAACCGGAAGTTCTTGGGTCAATACGCTGGATGGAATCGAGTATTTCACCGCACTGGAAGTGCTTCATTGCGCGGACAATAAACTAACTGCGCTGGATGTCACTAAGAATACTGCATTGAAAACGCTGGATATTTCAGGCAACGCTATTACTGAACTCGATCTGAGCCAGAATAAAGCATTGGAAATTCTTGATTGCTCCCGGAATGATATTCGGGAGGTGGACGTCAGTTCGAATACTTCACTGGAGACGCTTCGCTGCTCTGGTAACCCGTTGGAGGTACTGAATGTGGGACCTCTTCCCGAAAAGGAATCCTTCTTTTGTGATGTAGATACTTGGCATTTGGAAAAGTGAAACGATCCGAATTCTAAGCACGATTAAAAGTGATGAATAGCAAAATGGCGAGGTCGGTTGAAAAATCGACCTCGCCATTTTATACTATAAGGGTAATGAACATCCGAAAGTTTTTTTGTCCGGTTTCGCACGTAATTCCTGTGTAGATAAGTGAAAGGGTTGAAGCTGACCACAAAAAACATGAAAGGATCACGACCATGATGAGGGATGAACAGATCATTGAGTTATACTTCGGACGCGACGAGCGCGCGCTCGTTGAAACCTCCGATAAATACGGCAACTACTGCCGTAGTATTTCCCGTAGTATTCTGAACGACGAAGAATCGGCAAAGGAGTGCTTTAATGACACGCTGTATCATAGTTGGAATGCAATTCCGCCGAAGCGCCCGAACAGCTTGAAAACGTTCGTGGGGAAGATCATCCGAAACCTGTCTTTGAACCGTTTGGAGAAAGCGCTTGCGAAGAAACGCGGAGGCGGCGAGGCGGAAGTCGCGATCGATGAACTCGTCCAATGTCTGGAAGACAAAACCATTCAGAACGCGGAGCAGTTGGAGGAAAGCCTGGTGATCCGCGAAGTCATGGACCAGTTCATGGCTGAACTGAAACCGCAGAACCGCCGTATTTTCGTGCGCCGCTACTGGTATTGCAGTTCAGTGCGGGAGATCGCGGTAGCCATGGGAATGTCCGAGAGCAATGTTGAAAAGAGCCTGTATCGTGTCAGGGGTCAGCTTCGAAAAGCCCTGGAGAAAGCAGGTGTCGTAGTATGAGTAAGCGAGAAGATAAGTACATCTTGATGGGTTGGGTCGGCGAGATCGACGATAAGTACATTCGTGAGGCAGAATACACGAAGCAGGAACAGGCGAACCTGAAAGCGAGCGGTATAAGTGTCGTGGTGGAGAGCACTGCGACATACGCGGGCGAAGCGGCGGATGAGGCGGATGAAGTATTTGAAGGGGTTGATCCTTCTTTCGATAACGGGGATCCTGCTAATGAAGAGGGAGAGAGAACCGAAAAGAAAAACAAGATCGTTACCTTTGTAGCAGTTGCGACGGGCATTTCGCTCGTGGCGGCAGCGATCCTGCTGTTCGTCTTCTTGTGGAACCCGAATCGCAGCCAGGTCGCCACGACGACGGAGGCAGACACGACGCAGGAGGCCACCGAGGCTCCTGCCGAGACAGAAACTGAGCCGGTCACAACGCAGGAGGTTACGGAAGAAGCGACGGTCGAAGTGTCCGGAATAAGGATCAACGAGGAGAATTTCCCGAGTGAGACGTTCCGTAAGTATATCCGAGAAAAATATGACAAGGATGGAGACGGAGCTCTCAGTGAGAAGGAAGTCAGCGTAGAGCTCGTATTGTACGTGGATGAAATCTGGACTGAGGAGCAGATCGCAAACGGAGAGGTGGACCTTAAGGGACTCGAAGTATTTTCTGCGTTGAGCTATCTCGATTGCAAAAATGCGCATTTGGGGAAACTGGATGTTAGTTGTTATCCGAATTTGGAAGTGTTGTACTGCAGCGAAAATGATCTGACGGAGCTTGATCTGAGCCACAATCCGATATTATCGGAGTTGGATTGCGAAAAAAACAAATTAAAGAAACTTGATCTGAGTCACAATCCTGCTCTGAGATTTCTGAAATGCATGCAAAACGAGCTGTCCGTGTTGGACGTAAGCCAAAATCCGGAGTTGACATATATCGATTGTTCAGATAACGAATTGGGTTCACTGGATGTGAGTAAAAACCCGAAGTTGGAGGATCTGATCTGCGGTAGTACCAACCTGATCTCGCTGGATGTGACCTATAATCCGGAGTTATCGTCGTTGTACTGTCCGGGCAATTCTCTTACCGAACTGGACGTAAGTCAAAACCCGAATTTGTACTACCTGTTATGCGACGATAATTCTCTGACGAAGTTGGATGTAAGTCATAATCCCGAACTTGGCATCCTCGGCTGTGTCAAAAATTCTCTGAAGGAACTGAGTGTGAGCCAAAACCCGAACCTGAAAGAATTGCACTGCTCGCAAAACGAGTTGGCAGAGCTGGATGTCACGAATAATCCGGCGCTGGAATTTCTGGATTGTAACGTTAATAAACTGACTCGACTGGATGTGAGCCAAAACCCGAACCTGAAAGAATTGCGCTGCACACGCAACTACCTGACGGAACTGGATGTCACAAACAATCCGGACCTGGAGAACTTATTATGTTGTCTAAACAGCGCATTGGCTTCGCTGGATGTCAGCCACAATGAAAAATTGAAACATCTGGACTGCGCAAAATGTGCTCTGGAAGCATTGAATGTCAGTCAGAATACGGAGCTGTATTTCCTGTACTGTAACCATAACAGTATTAAAGAACTGGATCTCGGTACGTACACAAATCGGCACCTGGTTCTTATCGACTGTGCCGGTAACCCTTTGACGCAACTGAATGTAAGTAATTTTCCCGAAGTGCAGGCTATCAGATGCAATAAAGATCTTCCGGTTTTGGGACTGGGAGAGGGATTTGAGGTCGTTCGGGAGGATGCGGGAGAGTCCGGATATGAAACGGATTACTATTTTCGGATCAATGCCGGTATAGATTTGAACTAAAGATTTTATTAAAAATTTAACGAGTTCCTCATGATTCGACGGGTTCGGTTAAAAAACGAACCCGTCGTTTTATACCAATAGTGTCCCGCCTGAAAATACTGTATTGACCGTTCGATTTTTTTATCCTCACGAAGAGATCACGATCCTCCCTACGATTAAAAGAGATCGCCCACGTTTATTCAAGTTAACTTGAAAGGATAAGCCTGCCGCACTATGATTAGCATATGGAAAGCATATGCGGGCGCAGAAGCGACCCGATCGAGAAAGGGATGAATAGCAACATGACGGATAATAAGATCATTAAGAGGGAACACGCATGGATGAAGGATCCGAGTAACAGTCGGTTTTTATTTCGCCGGCACCCGTGGTTAGGGGTGGTTTTGCTCCTGACGGCAGCGGTTCTGCTCGTTATCCAATACCAGTACTGGTGGCGTTTCACTCCCGCGGAGATCAACGAGAAGAACTTCCCGGATGAACTGTTTCGTGAGTATGTACAAAGGTTTGATGCGGACAGAGATGGGACACTGGGCAGAGCCGAACTGAAAGCAGTGACGGAGATCGAGATAGCTGATGAGATAGACTCTTCGGATAAGTTCAATGTCAAAGTGATACGAAGTGTTACCAGCTTAAAAGGCATAGAGTATTTTTTGAACTTGGAATCACTGTTTTGTGACGGCTGTGAAGATCTACATCAACTGGATCTAAGCAAAAACCGTTCGCTAAAGGAACTGGCCTGCATCCGTACCGGGGTGACGACGTTGGACGTGAGTCATAACAAGGAATTGACGACCCTTGCTTTCACAAATGTTTCTTCCTCTATTTTTGAGAGAGGCAATCTGACAGAACTGGATGTAAGTAAAAACAAAAAACTTGAGTATTTATGGTGCGCAGCGGAAAGACTTACGACCCTGGATGTAAGTAAAAACAAGGCTTTGACGACACTGAACTGTGCGGATAATTATCTGACGGAGTTGGATGTCAGCCGAAACAAAGCGCTACAGGAGCTCGATTGTGGGGGCAATCAATTGGCCGCGATCGACGTGAGTAAGAACCCCAACCTGTCTACGCTAGATTGCAGTGAAAACCAATTGACTTCCATCGATGTGAGTAGGAACTCGCATCTGTCGATGCTTGAGTGCGAAAAAAATCAGTTGACTGTGATCGATGTGGGTCAGAACCCGGAGCTGCTTAAACTTTTCTGTAATGAGAATCGATTGACGTCGATCGATGTGAGCCAAAACACTGTTTTGGAAACCCTTTACTGCGGTCATAACGCGATCGATGAACTGGATGTAAGCCGGAACGTTCAGTTGGTGAACCTTGATTGCGACTACACTTTGTTGAGGGAACTGGATGTAAAACAGAACCCCAAGTTGGAGGATCTGAGTTGCGAATACATCGGCCTCTCCAAACTGGACATCAGTGAGAACTCCAATCTGGAGTATCTCAGTTATCGCGGAAACAAATTCCGGACGATCGTTGTCAACAAGCATCCGTACATGAAGCGGATCTTATGCGATGATCCGTCGATGGTCATGGGAGCGAACCGAAACTGCAAGGTCCTGACCATGACGGAATATGAAAAGAAAGAAGCCGCAGAAGAGAGTGCGTCGACGACGTAAGTATAGAGAGTTCGGTGCGCGGGATCGCGGTGAAACTTACGAAGAAATAAAAATTTATTACAGTTTAATTAATTTTTGGCGGGGACGGTTGTAAAATCGCCCCCGCCATTATATGCTATAATAGTCCTGAATGTACGAGAAAAAAATTTCAGGCTTGTAACCTTTTTATCGGGATTAGTACTATATAGGTGAGAGGCTGATGAAACATATGCTGCCGGCTCGCAGATCATGCATTTGAAGGGGATTTGGCAATGATGCAAGACGAACAGATCATCGATCTATATTTTCTAAGGGATGAAAATGCTCTCACCGAGACGACGGATAAGTACGGCAACTACTGCCGGACTATCGCGCGTAACATCGTGCACGACGAGGAGACGGTGAAAGAGTGCTTCAACGATACGCTCTTTCACAGTTGGAACTCCATGCCTCCGCAGCGCCCGAACTGCCTTAAGGCTTTTTTAGGCAGAATTACGCGCAACATTTCATTGAAGCGGATCACGGCGCTCACCGCGCTCAAACGCGGCGGCGGCGAGGTGGTGCTGGCTCTCGACGAGTTGGGAGAATGTGTCTCGGATAACTCCGCGTACAGCACGGAGCAGTTCGAGGAAGACATGGCGATCCACGAGACCTTGAAGACTTTTCTGGCAGGGCTCCCCGTCCAGACCCGTCGCATTTTCGTGCGTCGCTACTGGTATTGCAGCTCGATCCAGGAGATCGCGACCGCCATGGCTCTGTCCGAGGGCAATGTTAAGACCACATTATCCCGCGGGCGCAACAAGCTAAAGGCACTATTAGAGAAAGCAGGTATAACGGTATGAGTAAGCTCACGAAAGAACGCCTGCTGACTCTCTTTAGCGGCATCGACGACGAATATATCGTCGAAGCTGAGTATACCGAAGAAGAGCGTGCCCGCCTGACAGTAGCTGCCAGAGCAGCCACCGCGATCGCGAAAGAGGCCGAAGAGACTTCACAGCAGCAAACATCGACCCGAAACACGGACGAAGAGGATAAAATAATCGACGAGGAACTGCAGACCAAACCGGAGGCGCTCCCGAAGAATACGGCAGCTAAGATCATACGCATCACGTTTGGGGCTATGCTCGCGGCAGCGGCGCTCCTCGCACTGGTGCTCCTCTGGAACCCGGACTGGAGCGATGTTGCATCGACCACGAGCTCGGCAGAGCAGGAGGCGACAACTCCGGAGGATACAACAACGGAGGACTTTATAGATGAAAAGGACCTCGCAGAAGTGCCAATCGACAGCGAGCATTTTCCGGATGCTCTGTTTAAGGAGTTCATCAGTGCCCGGTATGACAGCAACAAAGATGGGATACTGGATCCGGCTGAGATCCTGGCTGTAAAAGAGATCCGTTTGTACAAAGCTGATGGCTCAGCCATGGAGATAGAGGATTTGAGTGGAGTCGAATACTTTCCGGCTCTGAAAGTGCTCGAGTGTCCGATATACGAATTGACCCGGTTGGATGTCAGCAAGAACACATTTCTCAGGGAGTTGAACTGTTCGTCTTCCCAACTGACTGAGTTGGACGTCAGCAAGAACACGGCACTGAGAAAATTGAATTGTGGATCTACCTATATTTCCGAACTGGATCTGAGTTACGCTCCTGCGTTGGAAGAACTGGATGTTTCTTATGATCCGATGAACGCGATCGACCTCAGCCATAATCCTGCGCTTAGACACCTCACCGTCAGTTACACTCCGATGCTCGAATTGGATATTACGCAAAACGCTGCACTGGAAGAACTGTTTGTTATGGGGATACAGAGTACGCAGATCGATATCAGCAGGAACACTGCCTTGAAGAATATCGTCGCTACGGCATCTAAACTGGAACGACTGGATATCAGTAATAATCAGGCGTTGGAGTCTGTGGTCGTAAATACGACAACGACCGTAACCGGCGCTAATGGAAGAGAAAGCATTATCGAAAGGATAAAAATACCGAACCCGCAGAGGTAGAGAAAATAATAATTGGAGGGATGTTAGTATGAAGAAAAAAGGACTGTCGCTTTTGGCGGCTTCAACACTCATGTTGGTTTCATTTGGATGTACCAATGTTAACACGCTGTCGGAAACGACTGCAAAAGAAACCGTGGAAACGGCGGAGTATACGACCGCTGAAACGCCTGCAGAGACGGACGCTCCTACGGAGGTTGAACCTTCGACGGAGATCGAAACCACGGAGGTTGAGTTCTCGACTGAACTCAAAACTACGGAAGTCGAGAGCACCGAAGAGGTAACCACGGCAGAGCCCGAGACCACGGAGGAGGAAACGACTTCAGAGCCTGCGACCGAGACGGAAGAGACATCGTCGGAAGCATCAACAGAGGAGCCGGAAACTGCAGAAGAGACGAACGCGGAAGAAACTACGGAGGCGCAGACCGAGGAAGATACGGAAACCATCGCGATCGACGACGAGCATTTTCCGGATGGGGTATTCCGCAAGTATGTCAGCATGTACTGTGATACCAATAAGGACGGCGTGCTGGACGAAGACGAGCTTCTGAATGTGAAGGAGCTCCGCCTGTATAATCAGGTCGGAAAATCCTGGGAAGTGACCGATCTGACCGGCATCGAATACTTCACGGCTTTGGAAGTGCTCGAATGTATGGAGAATAAACTGACGCAGCTGGATGTGAGCCGCAACACTGCACTGGTGGAACTGGACTGCTCGAATTCCAGAATGACGAGCCTGGATGTCAGCAAGAATACGGCGCTGAAGCGTCTGGCGTGTGAATACACCTACATTTCCGAGTTGGATGTGAGTCAAAATACCGCATTGGAAGAGCTGGATGTTTTCAGTACACAGTTAACTAAGATCGACGTGACGAACAATCTGGCCCTGAAGAAACTCGATATCAGCTATACGAAGATACCTGAAGTGGATATCACGAAAAATGCCGCTCTGGAGGTGCTGGTGGCAATGGGCACCATGATCCCTCAGTTCGATACCTCCTGCAATCCCGAACTCATAACGATCATTGCTTCCGCATCGAAACTGGAGCAACTGGATCTTCAATACAATCAGAAGTTACAAGATGTATTCGTTAATCCGAAGACGATCGTGACCGGCGTCGACGGAAGGGAAGACATAGTTACTGTGATCGATGTCCGCTATGCCGGGGAGACGTAAACGCAGGAAGATGTGCTCGGCGAGGAGCCGTAGCGGAAAATAGGGGAGAAAGAAAATGAGCAAAAAAAGAAAGGCAATAGCATTTGGAGTAACCGTAGCGGTAGCGTTAGCGGTTCTGTTGGTAGTGTTTGTATGGAAGCCGTGGGACGGCGCCGGCTCTGCCGTGAAAAACTTCGAGAAGATCAAGATCGATAAGGTACATTTTCCGGATAAGAATTTTCGGGACTTTGTCAGTGACAGGTATGACGAAAACGAAAACGGATCGCTGGATGTGTCGGAGTACGGAACGGTTTCCTGGATCGACGTGAGCGGTATGGAGATCACAAGCCTGAAGGGTATAGAGTACTTTTTGAGCTTGGAGTATCTGACTTGTGACCAGAATGCTCTGGAGGAACTGGATGTTAGCCAAAACCGGCTACTGACCAACCTCTCATGTGGTGATAACCACTTAAAAACGCTGGATGTGAGCCAGAATTCGATCCTGACATCCTTACTCTGCCAGGGCAATGCTCTGGAAACTTTGGATGTCAGTAAAAATTCGTATATGGAAACGCTGCACTGCAGTAACAATCGATTGACTCAGTTAGATCTCAGCCAGAATAAGCAGTTGTCATCTCTGGATTGCAGTGGGAATGCTCTAGGTTCATTATCCTTGGAAAATAATCCCTATCTCCGCCGTTTATTCTGCAAATCGATCGGGGCGTCATCCCTGGATATCAGTCGGAATACGATCCTTCAGGAACTGAATTGCTCGTTTAATGATCTGACATCCCTGGATACCAGTCATAATCCGAAACTAAAAATCGTGGACTGCTCCGATAATCAACTTACGGATCTGGATCTGAGCCAAAATCCCGTATTGAGATCTCTTCAGTGCATGGATAATAAATTGACAACTGTGGATTTGAGAAATAATCCAGATATGACGACACCGACCTGTGACAGTAATGTTGAGATCCTTCGGGCGGAGGATCCGGAGGAGACTGCACTGGTTAAGATGGATCCGAACATTCATTTAGCGATAAATGAGGGGAACTTCCCTTCAAAATCCCTGCGAGAGTACGTTAAGTCAACGTATGATCTGGATGGGGATGGTGTGCTTAACGATCAGGAGATGTTTGCGATCACGCGGATCGATACGAATGATATTTGGAAGTATGATCCGGAAGAAAGCGAGCCGATCGATCTTAAGGGGATCGAGTTGTTCGTCGCATTAGAGGAACTCGATTGCGCTTTTGACGATCTTACCGAATTAGATGTCAGCCAGTTTGCGGCATTGAAGTCCTTGCAGTGCAATGGCAACAAACTGACGAAGCTGGATGTGAGCCACAATCCGGAGTTAGAGGATCTTTGGTGTAGTGAAAATCAACTTTCAACATTGGATGTGAGCCACAATTCGAAGTTGAAGTATTTAGCATGCTCCAATAATAACCTGACACTAGTGGATGTGAGCCATAATCCGAAGCTGATCCAGTTGGTGTGCGGCGGTAATCCGCTTACTTCACTGGATGTGAGTCACAACCCGGAATTGGAGAACCTGACAACGCTTGGGCATAAGAAGGATATCATAAACTCCTTAAACCTGACTCAAAACCCGGCCTTAAAGAAATTGTATCTCACTTGCAAGGCGAAACAGTTGGATTTGACTCAAAATCCGAAGCTGGAAGTAGTATACATCCGTGATGATGAATTGACCTCCATTGATCTGAGTAAATGTCCGGAACTGACGTCAGTCATTTTCTTTGGAAATAGCCTGACGACACTGGATCTGAGCCACAATCCTGCACTGAATAGTGTCGACATCCGGTCCGAAAGCCTGACGACACTGGAACTGGAGAACGGCTCGAAATTGACAGGCCTTTCCTTTACCTGCCCTAAACTTTCGATCCCCGACATTCGGCAGTTTCCTGAACTGCATAGTTTGGGTATATATCATAACGACCTGGCTCAGTTGGATGTGAGTCAGAACCCGCAACTGCAATTCTTATACTTATATCATACGAATGTCAGCGAACTGGACTTTAGCAAAAATGCCGGACTGAGGGAGGTTTATTGTCAATCAAATCGGTTAAGATCCCTTACCTTCGGCATTAATCTGAAACTGCATACGGTGGATTGTGCTAAGAATGAATTGACAAAACTTGACTTCAAAAATGTTCCCCAATTGCAGTTCTTATATTGCTACTCAAATCCTCTGAAAGAGCTTGATCTCAGCTGGAATTTCTCGCTGAATACGATCATGGCCTATGATACCGAGCTGCCGAAGTTGGATATCAGTAATTGTTTTTCGCTCGCTGAGCTGATCCGCGATAAAAGTTCGAAGCTTCTTAAGGGTGACGAAGAATTCGAAGAAGCGAAGTACGATGGACAGCTCTCCTATGAGGAACTCGAGGACGGCTTCATCCGCATGAAGGACGGCAGATATTACACGGTAACCGGATCCGTTCAAAACAGTGAGCAGTTGTTTGAAAGTATGTACGATTGGCAGGAAGTATATCCCTATGAGATCCAGGGAGATGCCCTGATCATTCGGGAGAACTTTTATTTCACGACCGAGAAGGAGTCGACCATCTTTAGAGAAGGAAAGCGCGAGTTTACGAAACTGAAATTGAGCGACTCGGTGAAGATCATGAAAGATGGCAGCGATATCGACGCAGCTACCTTTAACACAAGTGCGTCGTGGCGGATCGAGATGCAGATCAAGGACGGCGTCGTAACGGAGATCTCGATGGATTAAAGGACTGTCGATCTCATGTAATTACTCCTTATGTGGAGACCACAAGTCCGTAATATGTTTGGGTGGGAAGGGTTGAAAGACCCTTCCCGCTGATTTTAAAAAAGACTTCCATCAACTCAGCCACCGGGCCGGCGAATATTGACCTGTTGCGCAGATTGTGATTTAATGTAAGCAGAACTATTTTTGATCTACAATGTAAGGAAGCAATAATGAGTAAAGCGGTTGTAAATAAAAAAACGATACTCGGCGTGGTCGGCGCGTTAGCCTTAGCGGGCTTGCTGGTCTTTTTTTTGTGTTACCCATGGAAAAGCGGTGACGACCCTTTTACTAAAACGATACCGATCGATGAAGAACACTTTCCGGATGAACACTTTCGCGATTATGTCTGCCAAAAATTTGATAGAAACGAAAACGGATCGTTGGATGTGTCGGAGTACGGAACGGTTTCCTGGATCGACGTGAGCGATAAGGAGATCACAAGTCTGAAGGGTATAGAGTATTTTACGGGGCTGGAAAGATTGTCGTGTTATGGAAATGAACTGACAGAGTTGGATCTGAGCCAAAACAGGATACTGGGGTATCTCCAATGTGGGGGCAATTCTCTAACGGCCCTGGATGTAAGCAACAACCCGGAATTGTATGAGTTGTCGTGTTATGGAAATCAACTGACGGAATTGGACGTGAGCCATAATCCGGACCTGAAAACACTCCAATGCTCTGAAAATCAACTGACGAAATTGAATGTTAGCCCAAATCCGCTCCTCGATGAGTTGGTTTGTGATAACAATAAATTAACTGCGCTAGACGTGAGCCATAATCCGAGGTTGAAATGGTTGAATTGTAGCGAGAATGCGCTGAAAGAGTTGGATGTGAGTCACAATCCGCGCCTTAATTCGTTGGGTTGCGTAGGCAACAAACTGGCCGTGTTGGATTTGAGCCAAAATCCGAGGTTGACAAGTCTGAATTGCAGCGAGAATGTGCTGAAAGAACTGGATTTGAGCCATAATCCGAGAATGGAAACCCTCTATTGCAGGAGCAATGAATTTACTGCGTTGGATTTGAGTAAAAATCCTGAACTTACTTATTATCTGGTCTGCGATGAGAATGTTGCGATCGCACGCGCGGAAGAGAACGAAACGATCCCGAGAGATTTCCGTGTTCAGATAGATGAGACAAATTTTCCGGATGAAGCCTTCCGACAGTATATCGCTGAAAATATTACCCGCAAGAATTACTTGGATTATGAAAAGTTGTCACGGGTGAAATACCTCAGTTCAGACGATATTTGGAATGACATACAAAGAGAAGATGAGCAGAGAAGTTTAAAGGGCATCGAGTATTTTTTCGCGCTGAGAGAACTCACGTGCATTGATTGCAATCTTACCGAACTGGACGTCAGCAAAAATACCAAGCTGAGGGAATTGGATTGCAGTTATAATGACTTGACGCATCTGGATGTCAGCAACAACCCGAATTTGCAGTCGCTGAAATGTGACAACAACAAATTGACGAGCCTGGATGTGAGTCATAACCGGATGTTAGAGGAATTGAGTTGCGAAAAGAATCTTTTGACCGGGCTGGATGTGAGCGGGAACCCTGAACTGGAGACCTTATGTGCTTATTGTGATACATTGCCCTCGTTGGATCTGAGTAACAACGCTGCATTAACCACGCTTGAATGTGGAGGCGCACTATTAACAGCCCTGGATCTAAGACATAATCCTATATTGGGATCGCTTGATGTACAGGCTGAAAACCTGACTGTACTGAAGTTGGGAGACACTTCGGAAATACAGACGCTGATACTGCGATGCCCTGCGTTAGAGATCCCGGATATGAGACGTTTTCCGGCTTTGACGGAGCTGGGGATCAGCGAAAATCCCCTTGCATCGTTGGATCTGAGTAAAAACACGCAATTGACTTCATTGACGATATGTAATACAAATCTTAGCAAACTGGATTTGAGTAAAAATATAAGACTGAAAGAATTATACTGTCAAGAAAACCGATTAGATAAACTCAACATCGGCAACTGTACGAGACTTCAGGTGTTGGATTGTGGCCGGAACCGGTTGAAAAAACTCGATTTAAGAAACGCACTGAAACTTGAGAAGTTGTATTGTTTTTTGAACCCAATGTCGTCGTTGGATATAAGCCGCAATGTCGGTCTCCGGACCCTGAAGTGTCATGGAACTTCCCTATCAAAATTGGATGCCCGTAACTGTAGTTTGCTAATGACTCTGACCTATGATAAAGGATTAGATCCTCTTGTATGGAACGACTTGGTTTACTTTACCACGATATATGATGGAGAGATCCCATACGAAGAACTCGGAGACGATTATATTCGCCTCGAGGATGGCACTTATTCCTGGTATTTGAATGGCACTGAGGGCGAGGGAAAAACGCATGCCGATACCATTTTCAAAAAAGAACGAGAGATGCCGTTTGAGCTCCAAGGAGATACCTTGATCTTTCACGGAAAGGTATCCTTGTTGAATGAAGAGCAGCACGTATACCGGAATGTTGATCGTAATTTTTCCAGATTGAAATGTATCGGCTTCGGGACGTCGGTTAGAGTTTGGAAATGGGGAATAGTGCATTATTTGGATTTTAACGAATGTAGCCCGGATGCAGTATGGATCAAAGTCGAAGACGGCGTTATAATAGATCTTTCGGCGCAAAAAAATTAGCCGATATATATCAAAGCATCCGTTTCGGATCTGGGAGGAAAATGATGAGAAAAAGACTATTTGCAATTATGGCTATGGGAACTCTGGTGCTTGCGGCCGGAGGCTGTAAGGGCGATACAGAACCGACATCTGAGGTCAGTGTGACGCAGCCGTCGAAGCCGCCACTCGATGACGCACCGGTGAAGATCGACGGGGAGGCATTTCCGGATGAGATTTTCAGAGAATATATCCGTGAGAATTTCGATAAAAACGGAGACGGTCAGTTGAGCGTTTCTGAACGCGGAGCGGTGGATGAAATATACGCGATCCACCGGGGATTTGAAGACGTAAAAGGTATAGAACTCTTTTATGACCTGAAGTCGATATACTTTGACAGTAATAATTTAACGACACTGGACGTAAGCCAAAACAAAGGTCTGGAACGGATCAGCTGCACAGGCAATCAGTTGAAAAACCTGGATGTGAGCGATAATCCGAAACTGATCTCCCTGAGATGCGAAATGAATAGTTTGACCAAACTGGATGTCTCTCAGAACCCTGAACTTTCGTCGCTGTCCTGCGATGGCAACGATCTTATGTCCCTGGATGTCAGCAACAACCCTAAATTGGTTTGGCTAGAATGCAGCGAAACAAAAATAACTGCGTTGGATCTCAGCAAAAATCCCGAATTGCATACTTTCAACTGCCATAAATGTAAATTGAGTTCCCTGGACGTCAGCAACAATCCAAAACTTTTTTCATTGAATTGCTCCGATAACGGTTTAACCGAACTGATCTTGGGCGAAAAACCGGAATTGATGATGTTAAACTGTGAGAGGAACCAAATAAAGGCGATCGATGTAAGCAGGGCTCCGCAACTGGTAGAGTTTTCATGTTCGGCTAACGATCTTTCAAGCCTGGATGTCAGCAACAATCCGGTGCTTTACAGTTTGTCATGCGGAGAGAACCATTTGCAGACTTTGGATATAAGTCGGAATACGGCGCTGACCAAACTGTATTGCCCGGGTAATCCTCTGACCGCTTTGGATGCGCGCAACAACCCGAAACTGACGAGCTGTATTTGCGATGAAAGTGTTATCGTGGAGTACGCGATAAACGAGATCGATCCCAATATACTTTATGAGATCGATGAGAAGAATTTTCCGGATGCCGCCGTCAGGAACTATCTTCGTTCCTACGTGGACGATGATGGAAACGGAGTGCTCGACGATTCGGAAATCCAAAAAGTGGAATATATCAAGGATGACGCGATCTGGGATGAGAAAGATAGGGAAAATGGCTCTGTGAACCTGAAAGGGCTGGAAATATTCACGTCGCTCACCGATTTGAGGCTTGAATCGCTGGGACTGGAAGAGCTGGACTTGAGTAGTTTCACGAAACTGGAGTCCTTGTATTGCAAATGTAACCGGCTCACGAAACTGGACGTAAGTCATAATCCCGAATTGGAGTGGGTGGAGTGTTCGGAGAATAACTTGACGGAACTGGATGTAAGTCATAATCCCAAACTGAAGGCTTTGCTCTGCAGAAAGAATGATCTGACAACTTTGGATTTGAGTAATAATCCGAAATTGTGGTGGTTGGAGTATGAAGGAAAGGGCCTTAAGAAACTCGACCTGACGCATAATCCGGATATGGACTATTTGGAATGTGTTTGTGACGATCTGACTGACATTGACCTCGGTGAGAAAACAGCCTTAGGCTATCTGGATCTTCGTGGAAGCGGCTTGACAACGCTGGATCTGCGCCCGGCTTCCGAGTTATCGAATCTTTCTCTGTATTGTGACAACCTGACGAAACTGCTGATCAGTTCGACGGAATTGACCGACCTCAAATTACAGTGTGCAGAGCTTACGATGCGGGATATGAAGCAATTTCCGGAGTTGTGTACATTATGGATCCTGAATAATAAACTGGAATCCTTAGATCTGAGTAATAACCTGAAGCTGACTACGCTCGTGGTCTGCGAAACGCAGTTGAAGGAACTGAATGTCAGTGACCTGCGTTCGTTATCCCACCTGATCCTTCGGTCGAATAAACTGTCTGAACTAGATGTGCGCGAGAACCATCGTCTGGAAGAGCTGATCTGTTACGGCAACCAACTGTCGAGTATCGATCTTCAATACTGTGTCAACCTCAAAAGCTTTATCTCCGATCCCGAAGTGGATGTTTCCGGAGATGAGCGGGTTTTGTATTCGTACAGATATGGCGGAGAGTCTTTATTCAAAGACGACGCATCCGGCATGTTGCAGCTGGAAGATGGCGAGTATCGTTTTACCAGCGCTTCACATTACAGGGTCGTAACCGATGGGTTCAAAGAGGAGTATGATATCAAAATAGAAGACGGAGTGCTTTTGATCGATGGTGCGCTCCATATCGTGAAAAACGACGAGAAGAAGTTTGTCTTGGAGTGTAAGCGCGAAGGAGTAAAACTTAAGCTCGCCCCTGATGTGAAGATCACCATAACGGGGCACGAGGCCAGCGTTGAAAAATTCAACTCGGAAAATGCATACTCCGTGGCGGATGAGGGTGTCATCTTGAAGATCAAAAACGGTCTGGTGACGGAGATCGTTGAAAAGTCTCTGACCTGATCGTCGCTTTCCGTATAAGGTTTCATTCAACCCGGAATAAAAAAATGAAAAAATGTTGTAAGGTTTCCTCCGAAAAATCGTAATAGGACAATGAAAGGCTTATTACTTGCGGTTCAGACCGCAAAGGAAGGTGGATTGCTATGATGCAAGATGGAAAGATCATCGATTTATACTTCGAGCGTGATGAACGCGCTCTGGTGGAAGCCTCCGACAAATATGGGACGTATTGCCGAAGCATTGCCCGCAATATCTTGAATGACCGGGAGACGGCGAAGGAGTGCTTCAACGATACTTTGTATCAGAGCTGGATGATCATCCCGCCGAACCGTCCGAACAGTTTGAAGGTTTTCCTGGGGAATATAGCCCGCAACCTGTCGCTGAAGCGATGGGAGAGGGATCATGCCCAAAAGAGGGGCGGCATGGAAGCGTCGCTGGCCATCGATGAACTGGGCGAATGCGTGGCGGACCCGTCGGCACGCAACGCCGAGCAGATCGAGGATGAGATCGTGATCTGCGAGATCCTCGAAAAATTTCTCGCGGGCCTGACCGTGCAAAACCGCCGTATCTTCATGCGGAGATACTGGTACTGCAGTTCCATCAAAGAGATCTCTACAGCCCTCGGTCTGTCCGAGAGCAATGTTATGACAAGCCTTTCTCGTGTAAGAAGCAAGTTGAGAGATGCACTTGAGAAAGAAGGTGTCGTATTATGAGTAAGAGAGACGGAAGACTTCATTTGATGGAATTACTCGGCCGGGCGGGGGAGAAATATGTCCTGGAGGCCGAATATTCGGAGCAGGAGCTGGCGAAACTGAAGGCGAGCGGAGCGGGCGTTCCGGTGGGCGCTGAGATAAGCGGGGCATCCGAAAACGCTGAGATGGCGGGATGGCCGGCTTTCGGCGCGGACCAGGGCGAGACGGACCCGAAGGAAGATGTTGATTCGACGCCGAAGGTGGAAAAGATACCTGTCGTAAGAATTATTATGGGTGTGGCTCTCGTTGCAGCAGCGATCCTTTTAGTCGTATTTTTCTGGCATCCGGATCGCACGGACGTTATTTCGACCACGGAGTCAAGCGTTGAGGAGACGACAACGGACGATGGAACGTTGAAGATCGACGAGGCGCATTTCCCGGATACGTATTTCCGGGAATATATTCAGTCGCAATTTGATGCGAACGAAGATGGTATTCTCGATGAAGGCGAGATCGCAAGCGTTAAGGAGATAGATCTGGACACCTACGAGGCCAGGACCTCGATACGGAGCCTGGCGGGAATAGAGTATCTGACGAAGTTGGAGCGGCTTGTTTGTCCGGCATTCGTTACAGAACTGGATGTGAGTAAGAACGAAGCACTTAGGTCGCTCAGCTGTCGTCACGGCAGTCTGCACGCTCTGGATGTGAGCGCGAATACGAGACTGACGGAACTGGACTGCAGTGGCAACGATCTGGGAACGCTGGATGTCAGCAAGAATGTCTCTCTGGTAACGCTTCGCTGTTCGGGCTGCGGTCTGACCGAGCTGGACGTTCGCAACAATCGGGCTTTAGTAACCCTGGTTTGCAATGATAATGATCTGGAGTCGCTGGATGTCAGAAACAACCGTGTGCTGACCGAGTTGAACTTCGCTAACAATCATATCTCCGAGATCGATCTCAGCCAAAATAGTTTGCTTTCCTCGCTGTACTGCAAGGGCAACACCTTGGAGACGCTGGATGTCAGAAATAGCCCTCAATTAATCGCTGTAACGTGTGATCCTATGGTTCTCGTGGGGCGCTCAGATGACGAACTTGAGCATGTAAGAGTCTCCGAACGCAACTTCCCGGATGGACCTCTGTGGGAGACCTTGACTATCTATGACAGAGACAATAATGGAGAACTGGACGAGAGTGAGATCGCCGAGGTTAAGACACTGGATCTGATGAGAGCGTATGATATGCTTAACGTATCATCAGAATCGCTTCGTTTCCTGACAGCGGTGGAAGAAGTCTACTGGCAGCATGGAGAAATCGATCCGAAGGTATTGTCATACTTCCCGAAGTTGAAAGTTCTGGACTGCTCATTCAGTGGTATCAGTTCGTTGGATCTAAGCTCCTTTACGGAACTGGAAGAACTGTGTTGCGTCAACTGCAATCTTTCACAACTGGATGTGAGCCGGAATACGAAACTTCAGATCCTCTACTGCGAAGGAAATCCGTTGACCTCCTTGAATGTCAGCCAAAATGAGGCTTTGACATATCTGGTCTGTGATCCCGATGTGGAAGTTGTCGGTATGCGTGACGTGCCGCAGAAAGACGAGGAAAATGCGATCCCTATAGATGTAGCGCATTTTCCAGACAGGTTTATTCGAAAATATGTTACGGAAAATGTGGATGCTGACCATGACGGTGTGCTGGACAGCAAAGAACTACAAAGCGTCACGGAACTGACTGTGGAGGATCGGTACACCTACACCCTGAAGGGAATCGAATACTTTACAAATTTGCAGTCGCTGGTCTGCAATAACCTTGTATTGTCGTCTTTGGACGTGAGTAAAAATCCTGAGCTAAAGCATCTGGATTGTACACAATGCGGTTTGCAAGCGTTGGATGTCAGCCACAATCCTTTGTTGGAAGAATTGAATTGTTATTCCAATAAGCTGACGGATCTGGATGTGAGCCGGAATCCTGCCTTAAAGGAACTGTATTGTCATTCCAATCCGCTGACGGATCTGGATGTGAGCCGCAATCCGGCGCTGGAAACTCTGGTAGTAGCTTCAGACCAATTGACAACGCTGGATGTAAGTCACAATCCGAGGATGAAAACCCTGGCGGTTGAAGCTTCTTGCCTGGCTGAACTGGATGTGAGTCAGAATCCGATGCTAGAAGAACTATCGGTCGACTCCGATATATTAGTCAAACTGGATGTAAGTTGTAATACGGCTTTGAAAGGTCTGGGTGTCCGGGCCGAGAACCTGACCGAGCTGAATGTCAGCCACAACGAGCTTTTGGAAATGTTGTATTGTATATATTGCTCTCTGACCGAACTGGACGTTAGCCACAACCCGGCATTAGCGGAGTTAAACTGCACGTCAAATGCATTGACCTCGCTGGATGTGAGCCATAATCCTCTGTTGGTGTACTTGAGTTGTAATGTTAACCCTCTTGAGACGCTGGATTTGAGAGCAAATCCGGAACTGACCACCCTCATAGTGGATGACAACGTCGATGTAATCGGCGCGAGGGAGGACTGCATCATCTTCCCGGCGTGACCGGTGGAGCAGGAACAGATTTTTACAGATGTGACCCGTCGTGTTTACAAAATTGCAAGCAGGTAGATTCTGACGCGGAAATATGCTAATATGTTATCGAGGGGCGACCATGTCCCTCGATATTTCATGTGTGATGAAAGGGTTTTTAGGGGGGGCTCCTGAAACAGGAGATAAGGTTATGGTTGAAAAGAAACAAAACAAGTTCATAAATCAGTTACTGGGACTTTTGCTCCCGTTTCTGGTCGTGATCTTCATCGGAGGATGGTATGTCTATGTCAATGGGCGGATGCAGACCTCGGCGGACATGGAGGGCATTGCCCCGAAGGATGGTGTCGTAGATGTGCGCGAATACTCGCTGGATGAGAAGGTTTACCACCTGGTCAATGACTGGGACTATTTTCCGGGAAAACTTTACACGCCGGAAGATTTCGTCGACGAAGCCAATGCGCCGGTGAAGGCCCTTCCGAACGAAAAAGACATGAATCTGGGCTCGTACCGTGTGCGCATCATCGCAAAGCCGCACATGTACCTGATGCTCGCCAGCTACACCATCGATTACAGCATGCGCGTATTTGTCGACGGAGAGGAAGTCTTGAACGTGGGCTACGTCACCGATGCCCCGGAGACGACCATTCACGATGGGCACTTTGTGACTATCCCGTTCTACACCGGCGAGGGCGAGACGGAGATCATTTACCAGTATGCAAACTACATGCATAAGGACGGCGGCTTCATCCAGTCGACCACGATCGGCACGCCGGAGCAGATCGCAAACTTCGTGCGCAACACGACGCTGTATTCCCTGTTCACGGGCGGTGGCCTGATCTTCCTGGCGTTCTACTTCCTGCTGTATGCCGCGTACCAGCGAAACCGCGAATACGGCGTTCTGGCCCTGTGCTGCCTGCTCATGGCCTTCCGTAATTCACACTTTATCAATGAATTCCTGCGCCCGGACGGCTTCCCGTTCGAGCTGCATTACCGCATCTTCATTTACACCGTGTCCACGATCCCTGCCATGGGTATTTTTGTGCCCGCGGCTTACTTCCCGAAGGTCATGAATAAGTGGTTCGAGCGTCTGTTCATGTCGCTCTGTGCGGTATCCATTATCCTTCATTTCACGATCCCGACGGAGTCGCTCGTAGCGCTGTGCCACATTTGCTACTACTTTAGCGCCGCGTTCCTGCCGATCATCATCTTCCTGTTCATCCGTTACTATTGGAAAAAGAGAAAGATCGAGCGGACGGAGGTCTTGACGATCATTACCATCGTACTGTTGTACTGGTCCATGATCTTTGAAAGTCTGCATACGGGCAATAATTCCCTGATCGCGCATTTCGGTACGACACCGTTCATGATGCTGATCTGTATCCTGAGCTTGTCGATCGCGACGAATGTGAAGATCACACGGCGAATGGAACTCCTCACGGAGGAGCAGCACAAAAACGAGGTGCTGGGGCAGATGAACGCGATGAACCGCGACTTCCTGCAGACCGTGGCACACGAGTTGAAGACACCATTGGCCGTTATCTCGGGTTATGCACAGCTGACGCAGATGCAGATCGAGAAAGACAAACTCTCGCCGCAGGCGCCCGAGCGCTTGCAGACCATTCGTTCCGAGGCGGACCGCCTGGGCGCCATGGTTGCGAACCTGATGGCATTTACCTACGGACAGGTCTCCGAGGCGGAACTGCACATGGTCGATCCGGCCGAATTGATCAAAAATGCGGCCCTGATCGGTGAGCCGATCTGCGAGAAGAAGGGCAATAAACTCAAGAGCAGCTGCACTTCAAAGTCCATGGCGCACGGTAATTTCGAACTCCTGCTTCAGGTCTTCATCAACATGATCGTAAACGCGAACCGTCATACGCAGGACGGCGAACTGGAGCTGGAGGCCCACGATGTGGACCGCTATATTGCATTTACCATAAAGGACACCGGCTCTGGTATAGCGCCGGAGGTGGCGGAGCATATCTTTGAGCGCGGCTATTCTGCGGACGGCGGCAGCGGTCTGGGACTGGCCATCTGCATGGATACCGTGAAGATGCACGGCGGCGAACTGAAACTGTTGTCGACGGGGCCGGAAGGCACGTCCTTTGAGATATTGATACCACAGGAGGCAGAGAAATAAATGAGTTATAAGATCCTGCTTGTGGAAGATAACCCACACATCATGGAGATCAACCATGAAGCGCTTATGATGGCGGATTATGATGTCCTCGAGGCTTTCGACGGAAAGCAGTGCATGGATCAGCTGAGATCGGGCGATGTGGACCTGGTGGTCCTGGACATCATGCTGCCCGACAGCGACGGTGTGACCTTATGCCGCCAGATCAAAAAGGAATACGATGTTCCGATCTTGTTTCTGTCCGCGCTCGGCGAGAACGAACAGATCATACGCGCGCTTCGCGAGGGCGGCGACGACTACATGACGAAGCCCTACGACCTCGGCGTGCTGCTGGCGCATGTGGAGGCCCGTCTGCGCGACTCCAAAGGCAAAAAGCGCATCATTTACCACGAAGGACTCAAACTGGACACGGTCGCGATGGTCGCCTTCTTCGGCGATACCGACCTGCTCCTGACGAAGAAGGAATTTTCCCTGCTTATGGTGCTGGCGACCCGCGGCACGCATCCACTATCGAAAGAAGAATTATGCCAATACATTTGGAGTTCATCTGCGCAGCTCTGTTGCAATGCGCTGTACACGACGATCTCCCGCCTCAACAAGAAACTTCTGAACGCCGGTGTAGAATTAACGGCCGAAATGGTTGGTAACGACGGATATATATTGACCGAGATATAATCTCCTTTGTAGAATAAATCCCCAAAGAAACAGAGTCCGACTCTTGGAGAAGCCGGGCTCTGTTTCTTTTGATGTGTTCCTGTTGACCTACAACGGGGACGGTTCTGGTCTTGCAATTCTGTAAGAAATACGAGAGTGCTTATAAACCATGCTATAGTAAACACAGTGGGCAAGTATGCCTGATATGACTAGTGAAAGGAAAAGAAAGGAAAAAAAGACCATGAGTACGAATAGTAGTAAGATGAAAAAAGCGATCAGTTTGCTACTGACCCTGACGCTGGTATTGAACACGCTTCCACCGAATTTTCTGCCTACGACTTCGCAGGTGGTACAGGCAGCGCCCAATACCTCGAATGATGCCCTGGAGTATAAGCGCGTGGACGCTCCCGAGGTGGCGATCTTTAACGCGTTTACCGGACAGGATGATGCGTTTTACCAGAGCGTGATGGGTAGCAGCAACTACAACGCAGTCGAGGCGGGGTATTTCGGTACCTTGAGGTATAGCACAAAGGTGACCGGTACGGCAGAATACTCCTGGAGCAGTTTTTCCGGAAGCACTATCAACTCGCTGCGGAAGAACAACTCCGATATACAGATGGGTTATTCTGTAACGCGGACGAGCAACCCTCACTCGCACACGGCCTATCTGGTCGTGAGATACGAAATGACCAGTTACTCCAACACCAGCCTGGGCTTTGGTCTCGGCGGCCTTGCTCTTAGCGGAGTATTCAACTATTCGGGGTATAATAAGTCTCAAGATACGTACCGCGCGGGAAATAAAAAGTTTAAAACGTATGTTCCCCAGGATGGTAAGAGCCTGGATCTGGCGTTCAATGTCAGCCCCATAAAATATAATGATAACAATAATACCTGTGGCTGCGGCGGCACTTCTGAAGGCTGCATGGTTTGCTTCTACGATGGTAACCGCCCATATATCACGCAACTGTATATTCGTAACAGTAGCGACAATTATTGTGATAATTTCAAGCCCGGCGATAGTGTCAACATTGTGCTGACCTGTTCCGAGCCTATTCGCTTTGCTGATGACAGCGCCAGCGGAAAAGGCAACGTGTACATCGGTTTGAAATTGAACGGCTCGACCAATATGCTTTATGCCCATTTGACGAAACTGAATGGGAACCAACTCACTTTCACGTATAATGCCCCGGCAGATTTGAAAACGATCTATGATATCGCTGCGATCGATCTTACCAAAGCTCCCCAGGGAGGGACAGCTCTGCTAAATAGTGACGCGGTGGTGCCTTTAAAGCAACTCAAAAAAAGCGGTGCCTTTACTGCGACGAAGCCTGAAAACTCTGGTGAGCAAGGTATCACTAAGACCACCAGCCCCGTCACCGATATCGCAGGCAACGCCTTATATCTGAACTCCGGTGATGCAACCAATATCGCCCGATCTTTCAACATCGATGGCGAGAAGCCTCGTGCGGTTGAGGTCGATATCGTTGCCGATACCAAGAATGCGGATATCAAGGAGTTGCTGGATAAGACCAAACTTCCGCCGGACGATAAGAACTATAGGGACGGGAGTGATAATTACCTGGGCGTAGGGGATACGCTGCTTCTGAAAGTGTATATGAATGAAGTCGTTAAGATGCCCGGTAGTGCTACTTTGACGACGAATATCAAAAAGAAAGACGGCACCTACCTTACGTTTACAGCGACACCTACGTATAACATAAGTGCAACATCTGCGAACCTGGGGTCGCAGTACGGTTTGGGTGCATCTAAGGGAGAAGTCTCTGTTCTGCAAACCCATTCAAAGACGATCGAAAAAGGTATGACGATCGATGACCCTGAGGGAATTATCAAGATTACCAAAATAGTTTATTCTGACATGAAGGATCTGGCCGGAAATGTAGCGAACGATACGAGCGAGCCACCCTCCCCGAAACAGCATTACCAAATCGATACCGATGCTCCGACGGCGGAAGTCGACAATGTAACAGGAGCAAATAAAACCGAATATGGTTTCTGCGTTCCTTTCAAGGTAACGGATAATACCAAAGGATCAGACGTGCAGAAACTTCCCGCTACTCTGAAACTGGGCAGTGGCGGGTCTACCGGCAAATTTATGTATGCGGTGACATCAAATGGTGATACGCCGAAGGATAAGGATTGGAACGAAGGACAAGAGGGTCTGTCTCTGCCATTTACACAGTCCGGCGGCACACAGTACCTGCATGTAAAGAAGATATCCGGCGAAAACTATGATATGAGAGAGTTGAGCTTTTTTCTGTCGGACTACGCCGGCAACATGGCCGAAACGACTAAAGTCACTGTTACAGGAGTGGGCTTTGACTCTGTAGGCCCTGTCATTATAGCCGGGAAAAGCAGCACGTCTTATAATAATAGCACGAATTCAGGTACCCTTACAGCGGAAATCGTATCAAAGGATCCCAGCGGTGTGGCATCTGTACAGTATCTGTGGAATGACGGTACAGAGGTTACGGAGAAGAGCGGTGGTTGGATCGATGCTACAGGTACCACAGGCGAAACTTCTATCAGCGTGAATGCCACCGCTGAAGTGGCTTCCCACACATCCTTCACGCAGACCCTTTGGATCAAAGCAACGGATGCAGTCGGCAATGTCAGTGTTTTAAGCCTTGGCGAGTACACCTATTCTCTGACTGGAATCAATTATGACATTGAGTTTCCCGCTGGTGTGGTCACTGAACCAAGCCTGAATGTCAAATCGATCGAAGGCGGTGGAGCACTGGTGTTTGACGTGCAAAAACCCGGAGATTCCACCCACTATATCTCGGTTTATAATGATGTTGACCCGAGTAGTACTGATACTAATATTTTCAGTTTGAGCCAAAAATGGTTTGCTGCTACTCTGGTAAATGATAATGGCGGGATTAAGTATACTGATCTGACCGAAGCAAACAAGTTTGTGTTTTATCAGGGCGACGATCACTTCACCGGAAACGTGTCGGTGAAGGTTTACTCCGGCACGTGCAATAGGTCGGATAACGTGCAATCTGCAGACATTTCGCGTTCGAGCTGGGGATCATCTTCAACCGAAGATATTATCATCACTACCAACGCTGAGGCAAAGGAAATCATACTGAAGGTTTCTTGGGCTCACAACTACAACGGGCGAGATGAAGTATTTAGTAAATTCGATTTTTCTGTCAGTCCCGATATAGCTAGCGTTGGCAAACTTTCCGGCCCGTGGGAATACAATGAGAATAGTCAATACTGCCTCGCATACCATATCTCCACACTTGAGGGGGTTCAGGTCTCTTTCGATTTGGGTGAGGATGTAAATGGTTGGGATTTCGCGGATATTGACTGGGAGAATTCATATATCTCGCTTGAAGACGAGACCACTAAAGAGAAAATAAAGGTCTGCGGAATCGGCTACGGTCCGAAGCAGACGATCACGCTTCCCGCAATCGACGTCGAAACAGGCAAGTACAGGATCCGGCTATATCTGCATCGGCATTCCTCTGATTGGTCTTACTACTACAATAGTAAACAAATTTTTATCGATACCACAGAGCCAGGCAACATGAAACTGGAAATGCTCGCAAAAAGATCAAGCGAAGGTACTTGGAAAGCCGAAGATACTACCACAGCGCCTTATGAATCCTTGGCCTTTGACCCGAATAAAACAATTTACCTTCCCACTCAGCAATGCAATACATTCCTCTCTGTGGATGTGTTGGACCCGGATGGCGTCACACCTCATGAGATGAAAAATATCGAGGATTACCTTTCGGTGGGGGAAACAACCATCATAGCGTGGAATACTGCCCATCCTGAACAGAAGATCACCCTTCAACGGGCATGCCTTGTTACGGATGAAACGACCGGGAAAATCTCTTTTCACGAGCTTGAGGAAACAGATACCTCCAGCAAACGTCTACTTTATTTCGGTATCACAGCAGAACATGGCACAGATGCTACTAGATACAGCCTTGGCTTGGAACCGGATCAGGATAATGTGATCGCAATTCAGGTACGTTATTCCAACGGAAAAGCATCGGATATCACCTATCTGACGATCCATCCTGTTAGCATTGCATTGGAGGGAATAACTACTACACTTCCCGTCCGAATGAGTAACTGGGCCACTTGGTTGCCTGAGCCGCAGCCTCTGGATGAAGACTGGACCGGCATCCAAACCGCCGACCCCGAAAAGGCCACTGTGGTCTTTACACCCGGTGATGAATACGCCGGTTTGCTCGCTACTTCCGGAGTGCGATTGTACTGTCGCTTAGGAGAAGAAGTCGGTGCTCTTTATGCTAACAAGAGCACGCTCAGCAACAGAAGCTACGCCTATTATACTGTTTTTGAGTGGGATGAATCTTCTGAACCCAGGGAAATGATAGCTCAGGGAGATGGTAGCTACACTGTTACAGTTCCGGTTTACGATAAATCGGTCAAAGACGTTCTGGACACTTTTAAGTCCGACGGAAAGTTTAAAGAAATTTATTGTATTTATGCGGAGGATATCTACGGAAACCGGGTCGATGTAAGTTATGCGCCGGTATGGATCGTCGCCGACGCCAAGGCTCCGGTCATCAGTAACGCGAAAGTCACCGCCGATGCCAATGGAAAGTTCACTGCGACCTATCAGGTATATGATGACAGCCTGTATTCTTTCGGAGGACTATTCGATAATAAGGGCACTTATGTTAATGCCCCTCCGATAACATTGGAGCTTTCCTATAACAACGAATACGCCCAAGCGATCGGAGCGTTCGGAGAAGGTCTGATCCTGACTGCAGATCTGACAAAAGGTGATTATGTATGGACAGCGACGGATTCCACCTCTATGGGAATTCGGAAAGTAACTGCATCTTTAGTGAGAGAAGACCCGGTAAAGATAAACTATTATGGCTTCGAATGCCCGACGGACGTCTATCTCACAGTTACGGTAGAGGGTTATGTAAGTCCGAAGATCTCAAGTGCTACGGATATGACACTGAACCTGAAAGCCACGGATGGACATGACAACGCCTGTGATGCAGTGGGTGCGACGGCATCTGTCACCGGCGTTACTCCGGCCGTAATAGATAAGCAGTATAAAATACTTGATTCTGCATATTCGTGGGCTACTAACCGGGCGTTGTTCCTGACCTTTAATGTTCCGGTACAGCCGAAAGAAAGTTGGATCAATCGTAACATCGAAGGATTTGACACCGAGTGGCACGACGCCTTCCCTATCTGGAAAGACGGCACCTGGGATATCACCTTCACCGATGTATTTGGCACGGAATATACCCAGAGCCTGGTACTGGAGGATGTGATCGGTAAGTACGGCTTCGAACTCGCCTTCTCTACTCTGGATTATGTGGCTGCCAGCGAGGGTGTAACGATTTCCTACATGCCCGATGACGGTGATGAGAAAGTTACCCACAACTTGTTCCCTGACAGCTATACATTTAACGAAAACGGATTGTATTACATTGCCCGTGAGGGTGACGGAGGGTACGACTCTCTGCCTATCTATTTGAATAACATCATCTCCGGCGGGCCGGAAGAAAAACTGTTCTTCTACATCGACGAGTTTAAGGAGCAGTACGAGGCCGGTTCGGAAGGTCAGTTCCGCGGAACTACAAGCGGCCCTGTCACAGTATCCTACCGGACCAGTCGTGAGACCAGCCCTGTGGGTGATACGACTCTGACCTTTAAGGACGGAGACAACGATACCTTTACATTTAAATACTATGACGCAGCTACGGCTTTCACTTATACCATTACAGGAAAGCTCAGTGACTATGGTATTACCATTACAACTCCGCCGGCTCCTTATGCGGATGTCGATGCACCGAGTATTGATCTTGTGGGTATCTGGAAGCAGCAGGGTGGTGGCTTTGTTCAGGCCGAGGCATTCCCCGGCGGTGCGGACGAGAGCACTGTAAAGAGCGCCATCGCAAGAACCGGAGCTGCCCAGGGTTTTGACTTCGTAGTTAACGCTTCTGACTACTCCAAGTGGAAAGTCGTCGTGAAATCCGCTGCACCTACCAGCATGAGTTATGCTTCGGCAACCAGCGACACGATCCCTGGTGTATCCGTGAGCGGAAACAACGTTTTGATCACAGAGGACATTGCAAGCGATTTCTATATCGTTGTGGTGGACAATGCGAAGACAGACTCTGCAGCGACTGCGGACAATTTCTCGTATGTTAAGGTTCCGAATGGCAGCTATCAGTTTGATACTATAGCACCGGAGATCGTAACGACCACTGTCGCCGATAATCTCTATTCCAGAACCGTGTATATCAAGGCCACAGATAATGATAATGCAGGAAATGATACCGGCAAGAACGTGACCATTACCGGCGCAAATGTTATAGCAAATACCGATGCAAATGCAGCGGAATATCCTTACAAGCTGTTGTTCACAAATAACAGCACCGTTGTTACCGTTACTGCAACCGATGCAGCCGGAAACAGCGCCTCCGTCAACCTTCAGGTTTCGGGCATTGACGCAACTGCTCCGATCCTGGCGGTTACCTGGTCGCCTTGCTTCCAGGATCCGGTCACCGGAAAACTGGACAGAAGCAATCCTACGATCGGCCCTGTAAACACGGATGTAGTAGCCCATATCACCAGTGACAAGGATATCATGGAGGTTACGGCAACCTACACGAGTTATTGGGGTGGAACGGTAGAGTATGATTTTAACAACCCGTACCAATATTGGTGGGGATATATCGACTACACCAGTCAGCGGGTTTCGGTACACTTTTACGACAGTGATTCCCATGATTTCGTGGTTAATCTGAATGTCAAGGCTCCCAACGGGCAGATCACACCGATCACCTTGACGCTGAAAGGCGGTGTGATCGATAAGTATGAGCCCTATATCATCCTGGATGATGTCAAAGAATTGAAGCGGGACGGTTACAGCGTGCCTTACGCTTTGTCATTACTGATCCGGCCTACAGAGGAGGCCTACTGTACGAATTATGGTCCCCTTGGCAAACTGTATTACGACGACGCAGATGATCCGCATCTGTTGACAGTGACGCTTACGGACTACGATCCGCAGATATTCTACTTTGTGGATAAAGCCGGTAACCAAGGTAAACTTGAAATCACAAAAGACTTCTTTGAGTATATGTTCCCTCATTTCGACAGTGTGGCCCCGACGATCCAGGTGGACGTTCCGGATAACGCGAACGCAACAAACTCGGCTGTACCTGTGACTGTTACTGCAAATGAAAAATGCTCACTGAGTTGCTATGACGGCTCCGTGACCTGCGGAACCATGACATTGCAAGGAACGGACAGCGAAGGAAACGAGATTTGGGCCGGCGTAGTCAACGCAAGCGCGAACGGAACCTTCCGTGTATATGCTACGGATGAAGCAGGAAATACGACCAGCGCATTATTTACGGTCCACAACGTCGACAAGACGATGCCGATCATCCGCTTTGATCCTACGACGG
This sequence comes from Lachnospiraceae bacterium, assembly GCA_017548765.1. Lineage (GTDB taxonomy): Bacteria > Bacillota > Clostridia > Lachnospirales > Lachnospiraceae > UBA1201. The sequence continues at coordinate 31,409 of JAFYZH010000005.1, forward strand.
TCAAATTGCGTCAGGACAGCGAAGCCTCTGCATTGACCAAACTTCTGGGTGACGGAGTCACGACTTGGGACAATGTTGCGATTCAGGCGGATACACTGGCTTATGACGCTTCCGGTGTACTGCTCGATACCGTAGGCATCTATTCTGTTACCTACACGGTAAGCGATTCGGCCGGCAACGTCGGGGAGGCGGTACGTTATGTCAAAATCATCGACAAGAATCAGCCGATCATTTCGATTGACGGTATCCTGACAGAAGATAACGGCACGACAAGTGTAAACGTTGGTTCGCATGCACTGTCCGTCAGTGGCTTGAGGACAGAAAACGAACCTTATACTTTAAAACTCGTCAAGGGCATCTGGTCCTCCGGCCAGATGAAGAGGGCTTCCTCCGACATTCCGGTCGGAGAGGACGGAAGCTTTACCGTTGATACTGAAGGTTTCTATACTGTTTACATTGTGACCCAATCGCGGCAGACCTATCGGACTCTGCTCTATGTAGAGAACTAAGGAGTGAAAACATGAGGAATATGAAACGATTTTTGGCGATTTTGCTTTGCATCGCGCTGATCCTGCCCATGCGACCTGCATACGTTTCAGCGAAAGATGAAGATGTGCTGAAGCTCGATAATGGTTATATAGAGGTCAGCGTGTCGAAGAAAAACGGCGGATTTCTGGTCAATACCGTAGAGGGTAACCAGCTGAAAAAATCCGACAACAACAAGAAGTTGCTCTATCACAGTGACGCCTATGATACCTCCTTTGTGTCTTTCCGCGTAGGAGAGGGAGCGAATGCGAAAGATTATATTTTCGGCGGAAAATATGATACTTCCAGCGCTGTCAAAGTGACGCAGGCGACTGCAGGCGGAGACATCGTCGCCGTATGGTCGGTCGATGGGATCACCTTTACACAGACGATCACACTCGCTGCGGATAATGCCAGCGAACATGGTCTGGTATCCATTAGTCTTGCTGCACAAAACAACAGCGGTAAGGCAGTTCCTGTTCAGGCGCGTATCTTGTTTGATACGTGCCTGGGCGACCAGGATTATGCTTACTATCAGGTGTCCGGAGGAAACTTGACCAACACCATGAAGACCGAGCAGATCATCACAGATGAGGCATCTTTAAGAAGTTTCTATGCTGTGGATGACATTGGTTCTCCTACGCTGAATGCTTATGTAGTCTCTAGTCCTACGAAGGCGGCTATCGGTCACTGGAACAACCTGGCATCAAGCCTGTTTGACTTTGCACCGGATACATCTCTTAACTTTACCAACGCTATCAACGACTATCTGACGGCGGACAGCGCCTGTGCGTTGTTTTACGATCTGGGCACCGTGGATAACGGTCAGTCCGCTTCCTTAGTCAGCTATTACGGCGTGTATTCCAACCATACGGTAAATCTGGAAAACCGTGTAGCGATCAATACCGTTGCTCCGTTGCGTCTGGAGTTAAACAGCGACAAGAGTGCGTATGTACGTCAGAGCGAAGTGGGTATCGCGGATTTTGCCGTGAATGTCAGCGCTGAGAACTATAACAGCGAGACTTCCGGCGATCTGGAAAATGTGGTCCTGGCCGTACGCAGCACCGGCGGACTTCGTTCTCTTAGTGATGACGGACAGGCCATGAACGGATTTGAATACGACACCTACGATCCATTGACCATCCCCTATACGAAGATGGCAGAGGGCCAGACGATCTCCAAGACGCTGTATTTCCAGGCGAAGGCACCTGTCAACGCAAGTTATGAGCGCATCACCATCGGAATGTATAAGGGCTCCGCGACTACGGAGAATTTGTTGGGAGAGAAGACGGTTTACATCTTGCTTCCAGGCAGTGACGGGAATATTCCTAAGGTCAGCTTCGTATCCATGACACCGACCACGATCTATTCCTCCGGCTCTCGCCACCTGTATGTGGCGGTGACCAACGAGACGATCCTCTCGAATGCACTGGCACAGGGTACATGTTTTGTTAAGGCATACAGCGCCGACGGCAAAACGGTACGGGACATCCCTTCCGATGCGATCACAGTTACAGACGGTATCGCAGATATCGCGATATCAAATGACATTTCCCTCGCCCTCGGCAGCTGGTACCTGCAGCTGGAATGGACCGACGACGCTGTCAGCAACGGCATCGTTTCCAAGGACTTCCAGAAACAGACATCGTCCATCCTGAATTTCACGGTTTCGGACGACCCGAAATACAAAAACGAATCCTACGGCGTCCTGGCGGCTGTAAAATATGAGAAGGGAAAAGGTTCCTCTCAAACGTATTATTATCGTCTGGAGAGCTTCAAGGATGAAGACGCGTATAAGAAATTCGCCGAGGATAAAAACCATACGTGGAAAGAGATCCTTTTGGTATTCCGCGGAGAATTTACCGGAGACAACCGTTACCCTGTGAAGAATGAGAACGGTGCGGTCGTTGGTTACCGTTACTATACGGCAGTCAGCAAAAAGTCGGTAGATCCCGAAACGCGTGTGACTACAGTAGACAACCCCGTCACGATCAACAACTGCCTCGATTTTGAGGGTGGTACGATGTCCCTCTACTACGAGGACTATGAAAACGTCAGTCAGGACAGAGCCATGGAGTCCGCGATCCTGACAGAGTTTGACGGCGATCTCTACACCAGCGACGAACGCAGCTCTGTTTGGACAGGTAAGGCGGCTCTGAGCAAATTGGTTCAGGGACAGGATTTCGCATTGATCCAGTATGATCAAAACGGTGTCAGGAAGAGCACACCGGCCGAAGCCATCACACTGATCTGGCCGAACGTATTCAGTTATGCTCAGACACTGGCGGGTATGGCATTTAAGCTGGCATACGGACAGTTTGGCGTAATGAAAAAGAGCGACGGAACGGAGATCGGCCGCACCATCGGTTTTGCGGCAAGTCTGAGCCTGAGTTTTATGAATTCTCCGGATCCGGAGGATGATACTGCCGTGCCGGATACATACTTCGGTCGAATGAAGGAGTTGTGGACGGACTGGAATGGAGCCAGCATCTATCAGTATGCGTATCGTGGCGATCGTTTCAATAAGTTGACCAATATCGACATGAACGACAGTACCTCTGCCCACAGTAACGCTCAGAAGGGCGTCGCGGCATCCGTCATGGTAAAGGATATCCTGTTCGGATGTGGCCAGGGCTTTGTAGGTCTGAACTTTACGGTAGCTGTTACCGTGAAAAACCTGATCGACGAGCTGCCGAAGGTGGAAGGTACCCTTTCCATCAATACCATTAACAACTGGTCCGTCGCGATGTCCGGTTCGTGTAAGTTTACGGACAACATGAGGATGGAGGCGAAGCTTAGCTTCAAGAGTTATGAAAATATCCCGATACCGGATGATTTCTACTTCTATATCGGCGGATTTAAACCCGGCTTGAATGTAGACGGCGGTGGCGTACTCTGGCTCACCGGAGGCGGTGGAGGTTTCTCAAACCTTTACGACACTATCTTCTGCACGAGCGGTTTGCCACCTCTTAAACTCATCATTACTGCAAGTTTCAGTATCGTTCAGGTTCTGAATGGTACGGCAACGCTGACTGTGGGCCTGACCGGTATTGATCTGACCGCAAAAGATATTAAGGTCATGGATCAGATCGAAGTGATCAAAAAGATCCAGTTGGGATTGCAATGGTATCCGGATCTCAAACTTCAGGCAGGTATCTATGTCAGCATGTTTGAAAAGACCATCGAGGGTCAGGGGTATATTATCCTTTTGGGTAAGGATTATACGGACTGGTTCTTTGAGATGTTTGTCCGTGCTGCTTTGAAGGTTCCTGAATCCGTTCCTGCAGTGGGCGGAATGACGCTCGTTGGAGCGGATCTGGGTATCAGTACGGAAAAGATCTGGGGCTGTGTGAAAGCTCTCAGTATCAATATCGGCGTATCCTATTACTGGGGTGAGGACAGCGTAAACTTCGGCTCCGGCGGAGACAAAGCACAGCCTACCTACCCGAACCTTTTGCTCACCGGCTATGACGGCGAATGTGAGGATTTCCCCATCGTCCATGACGATGAGAATAATCGGACTCTCTACGCGCACTTTGGTACGAACTTCGAAGCACCCAGAGGAGCGCAAGTTCTTTACGAGGGCGATCTGATCCTGATGGATGTGGCCGGCGTATGGTCGAACCTGGAAAAGACTTCTCATAAGTTCAATCTGGGCAAATACAATGCCGGAAACAATGAGGCTACAGTCGTACAGTTAAACTATAAGGCAGAAAGTCTCGAAGAGGCAAAAACACTGGCGAAGAGCTTTACTGTTAAAGACGAGCAGGATGGCGCATTCCCGCTCACCTTCTATAACGGTAATAATCCGGACACTGCCAATGCGAATATTACGTGGAACAGCGAGAGCGGGATGGCCGCATACGCGTTCACGGTAACGAACCAAAACCTGTTTGATAAGAACTGGTTTGTTTCTACAGGCACGACAGCCGCGGATATAGTTCTGTACAATGTTCTGCCCATGCCGGAACTCACTTCTGTATCGGCATCCGGTTCCATTGCTGCAGGCGGCAGCGCAGATATCAGCTGGAATGGTACCGGCCTGGATGAACTGGATAGCATCAGTTTCTTCCTTTGCACCGATACAGATCCCAGTGTGGATGCCGGATATCCGCTTACCAGAGAATATGATACTACAGGCATCACTGACAGTAGCGTGATCCAAAGCGGTACAGCGACACTGAGTGTTCCTGCGGAGATCCCGAGCGGAGACTATTATCTGCGAGCGGTTTACTCCAAGGACGAGCAGCTTAACGGTGTCTTTTACAGCAGTAGTAAGATTACGGTAACAAACATAAATACACCTGCTGCGATCGGAACACCCACTATCAGCGCGGCGGGTGACCTGAAATACAAGGTTTCCATCCCGGCAACGGCGGATGCCAATACCACTGGTTACAGGGTATCTGTGTACAATACAGATGGAACGGAAACAGACATTACCGGTATGACCTATGATAAGGCTGAAAATGGCGCGACCGTCTTTGAGATCGGCGGCAGTTATATTGCCCCGGTAAAGACGGATGACAAAGATCCGAATTCGGCCGTTACGGGAACACAGACCTTCGGCCTTACGGGCGGAAAGAGTTACGTCATCAGCATCACTCCTTACAAATTGGCGGACGGAGATGGTGACGGTGAGCCGGATACCATTATTTACGGAGCGGAAAAGCGGTCCTCTGCAACTCTGCTTCCGAAGGCGGTTGCACCTACGGCTTCCCTTACCTTCGACGGAAAGACTCTGACAGCCCTTTCGGACATGAAGAATGGCGGAACATTCCCGACATTTACAACGGATGCATTAAATATCAAGGCATCGTTCTCTGAAGCGGTTACCGGCATTTGGACGCTGGACAACAGCGAACTTTGGGCGAAGGCTGACGGCGACACTTCCGTTGTTTCAGGAACATTTAAAAACACAAAGGATACATTCCTCAATATTCCGGAGCTCAGCGACGGGGATCATACCCTGACCCTGACCGGAAAGGCGGCGGATGGAGATAGCTTCTCTTATAGCTATCACTTCACCGTCGATACCACAGCACCCAGGCTGATCCTTTCGTCCCCGCTTAACGGAAGTCCTTTCCGTGCGGATGGTACTCTGACCATCGCCGGTGTGACGGATGAAGATGCGAAACTCATGATCAGCATTGACGGAGGACTTCAGCAGAAACTGACAGTCACGAGAAATGCAGACGGAGTATTCTCAGAAACGATCAGCATTCCGAATTATGACAGTGCAGCCATCCACAGCCTGAGTATTTACGCGGCAGATCTAAGCGGAAACCGCACAGAGCTTAAGAAGATCTCCGTGATCCACCCGGCTCTCGGCGATTTGGACGATATCGTAGTCATGGTAGACGGCGCAGTTCCGAATAGCGGTTGCATCAGCACGGTATTCCCTGCGAATGACGTCGCATTGACAGTCACCGGTGTCACTTCGGACGGCAAGCGTTTTGCCATGGATCCGTCGAGAGTATTCTGGAGAAGTTTTGCTGCCGATGGTAACATCACGATCGACGATGGCAGATTAAACTACTCCGATTATTCGAAGGGCTTCGTGGAAGCTATGGTCGAAGTATCTACCGGCGCTTACCTGACTTCTTCGATCGTACTCAATTCCGACATGCCCGGCAACACAGTATCCGTTTCAGCAACACTGGGTGGACGTGCGACCGGCGGCGGAGAATACAATGTGGGAGACAGCGTAACGTTGACAGCGGTTCCGGAAGATGACTATCGTTTTGATGGTTGGGAACTGAACGGCGTTGACGGCTTGGATCTCACCAGCGCAACACTGAATTTCACCATGCCGGAGAATTCCGTTTCGGCAAAGGCTCGTTTCGTTACGACCGTAGTCGTCGGTGATCTGAACGGCGACGGTACTCTGGACGAGGCGGATCTGGCACTGCTGAAGGATTACCTGCTTGGTAAAGACGTGACACTTACAAACTCCGGAGACCTCAACGGAGACGGCAGCGTGAATACACTGGATCTGATCCACCTGTATAAATACCTGCTGAATAACGAGGGCAATTCCTCCAACGTGATGACGGATGCACCGATCCTGGCACTTTCAAAAGTGATCGCAGAGTCCGGTGACGACGTAACGATCCAGGTCGACCTCTCTGAAAATCCCGGTATCATGGCGATGCTGCTTAAGATCGATTATGATCATGCATCGCTCACATTGACCGGATGCGAGGACGGCGGACTGACCAAATGGGATCAGAACGGCGACATGGTTCTGTGGCTGGGTAAGACAGACAGCGGCTACAACGGTAAAGTGCTCGATCTGAAGTTCCATGTTGCAGACACTGCAACTTCCGGCGATATTGCCGTAACGCTTTCGAGCAAAAACGGCGACGTGGGAAACTACAGTGAGGACACGTTCCAGCCGAGCGTAACAGCCGGAGCGGTTCATATTCACGAATGGGGCGCACCGACCTACACCTGGGCGGCTGACAACAGTAGCGTAACTGCGAAGGCAGTCTGTGAGGGCGACGCTTCCCACGTGGAAGAGGAGGTTGCAAAAACCGTTTATACCGTGACCACAATGCCGACCGGTGATAAGAACGGTACAGGTACTTACACGGCAACGTTTAAGAATGCGCGGTTCTCCGCACAGACTAAGACCGTGGATATCCCGGCGACCGGTTTTGAGTATGAGACACCGACCTATACCTGGGCGGATGATCTCAGCACCGTTACTGCGAAGGTAGTCTGCACGAATGACGCTTCCCATACAGTGGAGGAGACGGTTAGAACCGTTTATGTCGTTACGGCGAACGCTACTTGCGAGGCGAACGGTACAGGCACTTATACGGCAACATTTACAAATGCAATGCTCTCGACACAGGTGAAGACGGAGACGATCCCTGCGACGGGCCATAACTATGGCGAGCCGACCTACACCTGGGCGGACGACAAGAGCGCCGTGACTGCAAAAGTAGTCTGCGCGAACGATGCTTCCCATGTGATCGAGGAGACCGTTGACACGACGTATGCTGTATCTACATTGCCCACGGTTGAAAAAGAAGGCACGGGCGTTTACACGGCAACATTTACCAATTCCAGGTTCTCGACACAGACGAAGACAGTGACCATTCCGGTTACGATCCGCGTCTATGGTGAGCCGACCTACACTTGGGCCGCTGACAACAGCACCGTAACAGCTAAGGCAGTCTGCAAGGATGATGCATCCGATGTGATCGAGGAGACCGTGAACACCACATATATGGTGACAAAGTATCCGACGGAAGCTGAAGAAGGCACAGGTACATATACCGCTTCATTTACCAATGAAATGTTCTCAACGCAGACGAAGACAGTGACCATCGCCGCAACGGGTCATAAGTACGGCACGCCTACCTATAGCTGGGCCGACGATAATAAGACCGCAACTGCGAAATTGGTTTGTCTGGACGATGCGTCCCTTACGATCGAGGAAACGGTAAATACTACTTATACGGTGATGACGGCTCCGGCGTGTGAAACCGATGGAGCAGGTATCTACAGGGCGAACTTTACAAATACCCTGTTCTCGTCACAGTCGAAGACGGTGACCCTGTTTGCAACAGGCCATGACTGGGGTATCCCGACCTATGTATGGGCGGAAGATAACAGCTCCGTGACAGCTAAGGTTGTCTGCAACAAAGACACCTCCCATGTGATCGAAGAGACAGTCAAGACCGTCTATGAAGTAACAACATTCCCGACCGGTGACAGAGCCGGTATAGGAACATACACCGCGACATTTACCAATGCTATGTTCTCTGCACAGGTGAAGACGGAAACCATTGCTGCAACGGAACACACCTACGGCGTACCGACCTATGTCTGGAGCGAAGACGGAAAATCCGTAACTGCAAAAGCAGTAAGCATGGATGATGAAAGCGTTGTGCTTGAAGAGACAGTGACCGCTGAATTCGTGGTGGAGACAGAAGCTACTTGTGAAACCGAAGGAAAAGGCGTTTATAAGGCTAACTTCACAAATCCGCTGTTCTCAACGCAGACCAAGGATGAAGTCATTCCTGCAAAGGGACATGACTGGGGTGCTCCGACCTATGTTTGGGCGGAAGATAACAGCACCGTAACTGCGAAGATCGTCTGCAAGAACGATCCTTCTCATGTAGTTGAGGAGAAGGTGAATACCGTTTACGAGGTAACAACACCTGCCGGAGATAACACAGAAGGCACAGGCACCTACACGGCGAACTTTACTAATTCGCAGTTCACTTCGCAGACGAAGACAGTGACCATTCCGGTATCGGAGATCGCAGCAGCGGAAAAGAGTACTAACGTTGTACCGTATGTGATCCTGGCTATAGCCGGCGCGGCAATTTTGGCCGGAGTCATCATCTTCCTCCTTCTGAGGAAGAAAAAGAAGTCGGGCGGTAAATAAGCGCCCGGGTAATTCCAAGAGGCATCCTATGAAAAGAAAGAGATTATTCTCCATTTTTCTGATGTTATGTTGTCTTTTGCTCATGCCGGCAGCTGCGCTGCCGGTTGGAGCGGAAGCAGAACCTGATCCGGGACATGCGGGCGCTTCAGCGCCCGTCCGGATCGCGTTTATTGACAGCGGTATCTCCACGAAGCATATTGACAGTTCCCAGGTTTTGCAGGGTGTCAACTATATCTTTTCGGGATCGGATACCGAGGATCGCATCGGACATGGAACCGCCACAGCCGGTTTGGTTTTGGGCGCCGAGGATCTGGGGGTCACCGGCATTTGCCCGGATGCCCTCGCTATCCCTCTGGTAGTGGTGGATACTTTTCCTTCCGGCGCGGTTAAGAACGGCGGACCCGATGCTTTGTGTAAAGCGATCTATGATGCGGTGGACCGTTACGGTTGCCGGGTCGTAAATATCAGCCTTTGCACGACGGAAGATTCGGCCGAGCTTCGGGCGGCGGTCGATCATGCGGAAGCAAACGGTGCCATCCTGATCGCTGCCGTCGGAAATGACGGGGAAGACGGAAAAACCTATTATCCCGCAGCTTATGAAACGGTGATCGCCGTCGGCTCCGCTGACGGAGGCGCGGTTGCGTCATTTTCCCAAAGCGGCGCAGATATCCTGGCGGAAGGCGTGAACCTGCGCACAGCCACAAACCGCAATTCAGCGACTCCGACATCGGTATCAGGGACATCGTATTCCTGTGCTTTGATCTCCGGCATTTGCGCACGGATGATCATGGAGGATCCGGGACTGACGCCTGAGGCCGTGCGAAACACCTTATTCTCGCGTGCGAAGGATCTGTTGGAGCCGGGCTTTGACTCCAGGAGCGGCTGGGGCGTTATCTCAGCTTATCAGCCGAAAGCAGTGCAGGCAGGCGATACCATGCCGAAGGGCTTGTGGATCGCATTGGGCATATCACTGATCGGTATGACCGGAACGATGATGGCCGGCACATCGCAAAAAAAGACAAAAACAAAGATCAAACCGAGAAGAAAGGTTAGATAAGAAAACGGGCCGGCTCCGCATGGAGACTGGCCCGTTCTGCGTTCTATTTGGTTTTATACCCACTCTTTGTTTTTCTTCATGTATATTCCTTTCAGCACCTGTGCCAGGATGGTGTAGACCACCATCAGTCCGGCGAGCCAGAGGCCGAAGGAAGCGACCATGACGGGCAGGTCGAAGAGGTTCGCGATCGCGGTGAAGCCGATCAGCAGGGTCACGAGGACGACAGCGAGGGTCGAGATGGTGAGCTGCTTGGAGGCGCGGTCCTGAAGGAAGGGCACCTTCGGCGTGCGGATCGTGTGGATGACGAAGGTCTGCGAGATGACGCCGAACATGAACCAGCCGTTCTGGAAGAAGCCGGCCTGAGAGACGTCATTGAACTTGAAGATGTACCAGAGAACCAGGAAGCACAGGACGTCGAGGACGGTACTGAGCAGTCCGAAGATGACCATGAACTTCTTGATGCCCGGGATGTTCCACTTTTTGGGCTTCTGGATGCTTTCGTCTTCGACGTGGTCGAAGGGCATGCCGAGCTGGGCGAAATCGTTGAGGATGTTCTGCACCAGGATGTGGATGGGCAGCAGGGGCAGGAAAGGGAGGAAAATGCTCGCGATCAGGACCGAGAACATGTTTCCGAAGTTGCCGCTGACGGACATCTTTAGGTATTTGGACATATTGGCAAATGTACGGCGGCCTTCGATGACACCTTCGTCCAGGACGTTGAGATCCTTCTCGAGGAGAATGATGTCCGCGACTTCCTTCGCGATATCCACGGCGGTGTCGACGGAGATGCCGACGTCGGCCTGCTTCAGCGGCAGGCTGTCGTTGATGCCGTCGCCCATGTAGCCGACGGTGTGGCCATTGGTCTGGAAGGCCTTAACGACGCGCTGCTTCTGGTACGGCGAAAGCTTCGAATAAATGTGGCATTTTTCGCAGGAGGCGAGGAGTTCCTCGTCGGACATTGCCTCGACCTGCGCGCCCGTGAGCGTGTACTCCGTGGGGATGCCGAGCCGGCCGCAGATATTGATCGCGACGCCCTCGGTATCGCCGGTCAGTACGACCGTGCGCACGCCGTTCTTCTGCAGAGCCTTGATCGCGGTCTCGGCCGATGGCTTCGGCGGATCCAGGAAGCCGACGAAACCGATCAGCACCATCGCGCTTTCATCTTCCACGCCGAAATCGCCTGCATCGCGTAACTCGTTCTTCTGCGCGACCGCGATGACGCGGATGCCTTCGAGGTTATTTTCCGTCGCGAGTTTCTGCGCACCGTCCACGAGTTCGGGCGAGATCGGCTTCACCTCACCATCGATCTCGATGAAACTGCAGATGGAGAGGATCTCCTCCACGGCGCCCTTCGTCACGAGCTGGCGTTTACCGCTTTTGTCACGCAGGACGACGCTCATGCGCCGGCGGCTGAAATCGAACGGGATCTCGTCCTCGCGGACGTAGGTCTCCTTCAGGTAGGAGAGGTCCTCGCGTTCCGCGCGGTTGATGATCGCGACGTCCATCAGGTTTTTCAGGCCGGTCTGGAAGTAACTGTTGAGGAAGGCGTGGCGCAGGATGCGCTTATCCTCGCGGCCTAAAACGTCCATGTATTTTTCCAGGACGATCTCGTCCTGGGTCAATGTACCTGTCTTATCGGTACACAGGATGTCCATTTCACCAAAGGTCTGGATCGCGCCGAGACGCTTCACGATGGTCTGCTTGCGGGACATATTGACCGCGCCCTTTGCGAGGGAGGAGGTCATGATGACGGGGAGCATCTCCGGCATGAGGCCGACGGCGATGGTGATGCCGAACATCAGGGAGTCGAGCCAGCTGCCCTTCGTGATGAAGTTGGCGATGAAGATGACCGGCACCATGATGACCATGAATTTGATCAGGAGGCTGCTGATCGAGTTGATATTGCGCTCGAAGCTGCTTTTATCCTGGTAGGTGTTGAGGCTTTTCGCCATGCTGCCCAGGTAGGTGCGGTTGCCGGTGGTCAGGATCACGGCCTTCGCGCTACCGGAGACGATGTTGCTGCCCATGAAGCCGATGTTGTCGAGCTCGGTGATCTCGGTGCCTTCCGGGTCCGGGCCTGCGAACTTCTCGACGGGCTGGCTTTCACCGGTCAGCTGAGACATGTCGGTGAACAGGTCCTTCGTCTCGATGAAACGCACGTCGCCGGGGAGCATGTCGCCGGACGCGAGTTTCACGACGTCGCCGGGGACGACTTCCTCGATGCTGACTTCCATGACGCTGCCGTTGCGGATCACGTCGATACGGTTCGTGATCATGTTCTGCAGTTTCTGCGCGGCACTGTTGGACTTCTCCTCCTGCACGAAGGAGATGATGCCCGACACCGCTACGACGAAGATCAGCATCAAAAAGGTGGCCCAGCTCGGTTTATCCGCGATGATGACGTCGGTCACCAGGGTCACACCTGCGACGATCAAAAGTACGATGTTGAATGGGTTGATGATGGCCTCGCGAACACGCTTAAAGAGGCTGTTCGCATTGCCCGTGTCGATGATGTTGCGGCCGTATTCTTCCAGACGGTCGCCGGCCTCGACTTGGTTCAGACCCTCCGGGTCCGTCCCCAGCCGTTCAAACAGCTCCTCGTCGGAAATCTTCGCGATCTCCGCCAGCTGCTGCTCGGTGGCACGCTGCTTATCCAATGATTTCTCTGCCATAGTTCTCCTTTCGAATTACATAGGAAAATGTATTGATATTATACTAGGGATGGGGCGGGAAATCAATCTGAAAGCGGGGGGGGACGCCAGTAGGGCTTGTTTCGCCAAGCAACTGGCTAAGAAGAGCGAGATTCCGGTGAGCCTCCTTATATTTTATTGACGCCTGAAATCTGAAATGATATAATTGGCTGTGGCGTCTGTGTAGGAGCCCGCGGGTGCGGGGCCGTAGGCCGGGCGTCAGATCGGAGGATCATTTAGAATGTCAGAACAGAGGAAGGGCCTCACGAGTGCGGAGGTCGCCGAACTTCAGCAGAAGTACGGAAAGAATGAGTTTACACAAGGAAAGAAGAAGAGTATATATCGGACCATACTGGAGCAGTTCTCCAGCCCGCTGATCTTGCTTCTCATCGTGGCGTCGGTGATTTCGTTCGTGACCGGTGAGGTCGTAGACGGTGCCATCATCATCTTCGTAGTTATCCTGAACGCCGTGATCGGAACGGTGCAGGAGGTCAGCGCCGAGAAATCGGTCGACAAACTGCGGCAAATGAGCGTCGCTACGGCGGTAGTCATCCGTGACGGCAAGACCATAGAGATCCCGTCCACCGAACTGGTGGTCGGCGACTATTGTATCCTGGAAGCCGGCCGTATCGTTCCGGCGGACCTGCACTTGACGCAGACCGCGTCCCTGCAGATCAACGAGTCCGCATTGACCGGCGAGAGCATCGCGGCGGAAAAAGACGCCACGTTCGACAGCGATGACAAGACACCGCTCGGCGACCGCAAAGACTGCGCGTTCATGTCGACGCTCATCGAGTACGGCCGCGGCGAGGGCGTGGTCACCGGCATCGGCGATCACACCGAGATCGGCAAGATCTCCCAGATGCTCAACAAGATCACAAAAGACGAGACCCCGCTGCAGAAGAACCTGAATAAGATCAGCATGGTGCTCGGCCTGGCCGGCATCGTCCTGTGTCTCCTGATGTTCTTCACCCAGCTGTTCTTGTATAAAGAAGATGTCATCCAGACCCTGATGATCTCCATCGCATTTGCCGTAGCGGTCATCCCCGAGGGCCTGGCGACCGTAGTCACCATCGTGCTGTCGCTCGGTATTAAGAAGATGTCGGAGCGCAACGCCATCGTGAAGCAGATCCACGCGGTGGAGACGCTGGGCGCGGTCAATGTCATTTGTTCCGATAAAACGGGTACGCTTACGCAGAACCGCATGACGGTGGTGAAGTGGTTCTTCCGCAACACGACCATCGAGGCGGACCAGGCGAAGAACAACGACGAGCTGTTCGAGATGCTGCTGCGCGGCTTCGTAGCCTGCAACGATGCGACCTACAATGTAAATGAGAAGAGCGGAACGGGCGATCCGACCGAGATTGCGTTCATCAAGTACGCTCTGGAGAATAATTTCGACTGCGATATCCTGCGCCGGAAGATGGCGCGTATCGACGAGATCCCGTTCGACAGCGACCGTAAGATGATGACGGTGCTGGATGCGACACGTGATGCCGACGGCCGCGTGACGGAGAGCATCTCCTTCACGAAGGGCGCGATCGACTCGATCATCGTCCGTTGTGACCGGATCATGACCGACGAGGGCGTGCGCAAGATCAACAACCAGGACATCGTGACGATCACCCGCACGGCGGAGTCGATGTCTTCGTCCGCACTGCGTGTGCTGGCGCTCGCGTACCGCGAGGGCGATGAGAAGCCGCAGGAGAAGGACATGATCTTCGTCGGCCTGGGCGCTATGATCGACCCGCCGAAGGAAGGCGTGCGCGAGACCATTGACCAGTGCCACAATGCGGGCATCGAGGTGGCCATGATCACCGGCGACCACAAGATCACGGCGTTCGCGATCGCGGAAGCGCTGAACATCGCGACGGATATCTCCCAGTGTATCTCCGGCGCGGAGATCGACGAGATGGATCCCGAGGTCTTCAAGCAGAACATTCTGAATTATCGCGTGTTCGCACGCGTGTCACCGCAGCATAAGGTGCAGATCGTGCAGGCGTTCCGCTCGCATGATAAGATCGTTTCGATGACCGGCGACGGCGTCAACGATGCGCCTTCACTGAAGGCGGCCAATATCGGTGTTTCCATGGGTATCGGCGGCACGGAGGTCGCAAAAGACGCGGCCGAGATGATCCTGGTGGACGATAACTTCATCACGATCAAAAACGCCGTCATGGAGGGCCGTAACCTCTTCAACAACATCAAGAAATCGATCATTTACCTGCTTCGCGCGAACTTCGGTGAGGTCGTGCTGATGGCATCCGCGATCTTCGCAGGACTGACATCGCCCCTGACCACCATCCAGATCCTCTGGGTGAACCTGCTCACCGATACCGTGCCTTCGCTGGCGCTCGGCATGGATAAGAGCACCGATGAAGTCATGCATGAGCAGCCGCGTGACGTCAACAAGGGCCTGCTGAATAAGGGCGACTACCTCAGCATCCTGATCCAGGGTGCGATCTGCGGTCTGACCGCGCTGTTCGCCTTCCTGCTGCCGGCGCTGTACGACAATGGCCTCAACGGTTTCATCGGAGCCATCAAGGACTCCGCGCAGGCGACCGAAGGCGCGGCGATGGACCTGATCCGCGAGTGCCGTACCTACTGCTTCACGACGCTGGTATTCAACGAATTGTTGATGGTCTATGTATGTAAAAACCTGCGGGCACGCCGCCTCCTCTCGAAGGAGATGTTTAACAACAAGATCCTGAACCTGTCCGTGATCATCGGATTTGCGCTTCAGATCCTGGTACTCTTTGCGGCACCGCTTCGCAATCTTTTGAAGCTTTACCCGGTCGGCGTGAAAGACGTAGCGATCATGTTCGTCGTAGCACTTGTCGGTATGATCTTGAACTTCATGATCTCCGTTTGGAAGGCGCGTTTGGAAAGCAAGTAATGCGGTTTTCGGCACGCTGAACGAAATATAGGACGCAAAAGCGAACAAATCAGGCGAAGAGCCTGGCTTGTTCGCTTTTTTGAGGATATGTCGGGAGGGTGCGAGGGCGGCAGGCGAACAAAAGGGTGGAAACTTTAGTTTTAACGCCTAAAGGGCTTGACAAGTGCGGACTACTATTGTAGTATGGACTACGAGGGTAGTCCATTGAACCATCCTGAAGAATGTTTTTGAGAATTATACGGGGAGAATGACCTATGAAATATAAGTGTGTGAATAAGGCGATGGCCTGTGTCCTGGCGGTGGGGATGACATTGACCGGGTGCGGTAAGAGCGCGGAACCTGCTAAGGAAACGACGGCAGGTGGCATCGGAAACACGGCGGATACCGCCGAAGCGACCGCGAAAGAACCCGGGACGACGCAGGGAACGCAGGCTACGGAGCAGACAACGAAGGCAACGGAGTCTGCAACGGTTTCCGGGGACAGCGGGTTCGATGCGTTAAAACGGGTCGCGGAGCAGGATGTATTTTCCCGTGTCACGGTGAGCCATGACCGCGTGTTGAAATGTGACTCCATCAAAGACGAAGTGCTCGGAACTGTAAAACCCAGGATCCGTGTGATGGATAAATTCGGAAACGTCGAGTTTTCCTACATGCCTCGCTCGGAAGGGAGTTTTAAATTCGAAGCAGCTACGGGAGACGGGGGAATCCTGTTTGTTATGAGCCGGGTTTCGGCCGATGGCGTGGCAGAATGCCGGATCATTAAGCTGGGCAACGACGGAAATGTGCAGTTTGAAACACCGCTCGAAGGATTTAACCTCGACGCATTCAATTACTGCTATGAAGCGGATGGTTCCTACTATTTGTTCGGGACGATGAAGCGCGTGAACACGGGCATAATCGATGTGTACACGTTTGAGATCGATCCGAACGGCACGGTCATTAACCAAAGGAAGATCGGCGGCGGGGAGGATACCAAACTGATCCTCGCGGAACAGATCGACGACGGTTTCCGCCTTTTGGTAGATACCCGTTCGGCCTCGGGCGATTTTAAGGATATCAATTTCTGGGCTGACCATATCAATGCTTCTGTCATTTTGGATAAAGACTTGAATATTCAGGAAATGACAAAAGTGGAGACGGAGGAGTTGCAGGAGAAGCCGGTCACGCCGCTCGGAGAAAAAGCCGGAAAGCCCGTATACGGCAGTGATCCGTTGGTGCAGGCGTCTGGGCTTGAAGATCCGAGCCTGTTTATCGACTACGGGGATCATTACCTCATCCGCGGCCGGAGGGAGATCGGAAGGTTTTATTCCAAGGGATCGAATTACGAAGAAGCTCTGGAAAAAGTTTATGAGACCGTTTACACTGTCTATGATATGGACGGAAATGTAGTGTTCAGGGAAGCGATCGATCGCTCTCTGGAGGTGGGGGATCCATTTGCCAGATGCTTACCCACCACACAGCCTTCACGTACGCATGACTCGGAGGCATGGTATTGTAATCGGTTTATGTCAGTGGGAGAACCTCCGTTCTCTATGCCGGCGGATGCAAAACAGGATGAAAACTCGGTGGAAGGGGTATATATATGCTCAAACGGCTCCAGAGCGGATTATGAAGATTTCCTGGACGGAATAAAATCGAGAGGATTTAAAAGATATCCGACTGATAATGTGAATTATATGTTCCGGGAAGATTGCCTGATCGTTACGTGGTATAATTATATTAGCGGTTCTTATCAGTTCTATTGGTATGCAGGAAGCGTGCCCGTGCCTGAAGGTGGTATGTCCGGCGAGGAGGCTGCAAAATGGCTGCTTACGGAGAGAGATGAGAGTTCATCTTTAAGTGCCCTTCATCCGGTCGATGTTTCGCCCGAGGGATTTTATGAGCGCACCGGAGGACAGCTGTTTGTTGCTCCGAGGTACGGCAATGAGAGGTGGGGTAACCTTAGCCTGTTCTATGTGAAAGCAAATGAAGTATGGAATTCCTCCTTAGAGAGCGTAGCCGTATATGATGTTGACGATGATGGTAAGGATGAAGTTTTGCTTCTTTCCTATGGCCCTACTTCAGGATTATTCACAGTGACCTTGGAATGCCTGACGGGTGAAGATAACCTCGATATATCGCTTTTATCGCTTAACGGCTCAGAGAGGAACTTCAACACCGACGAAAACGGAAGCCTTCTCATAGGGAACAGATATATAGGCATCAAAGATGTACTCGGGGAGAAGGAACTGCTGATATACGAGGAAGTGATCTTTGAAAGCATCGACGGAGAAAAGACAGAGTACCTGCAGGTGGATTATGGCTGGGGAGGCCCGAACTTTTTAAAGCACTTGCGAGAAGAAAATAACGAATATATTCGCATTATTAGAAGATAAAGACCACAAAAAAGAGCTCGGGCTTAACTGCCCGGGCTCTTTTACGCGCAAAAGGGGCTAAACTGCCCGGATGTGCGGGTGACGGGCGAACAAAAGGGTGGAAAAAGCAGGTCGTTGTGGGTGTAGATAACCCGACGACCTGCTTTTAATTTTGGGGCGTTTGATTTGTTTTGCTTATATTTTCATTTTTTTACGGCTTCAGCAAATGCTCCGAGGATCTTCAGTGCACGTGCTTGATTGTCGGGGGATAGGGAGTTGTACAAGAATAGCACATCCTCACATGCTTCGTGATCTGGGCTCTCTGAACCGTTCACAACATAATCCGTGGAAATCATAAGTGCTGTAGAGAGTTTGCGAAGAGTGGTCACGGTCATGTTTTTGCGCCCTTTTTCAATGTCCGCCAAGAACTGAACGGAGATGTCTGCCATCTCGGCGAGGCGTTCCCTGGTCAATCCGCGTTCTTTGCGAAGCATAAAAATTCGGTTTCCGGTTTCTTCGTAAGGATAATTCATAAGTTGCCTCTCGGTGCAGGCGGGTATGTATGCGCCGTTGCGCCTGCGACAACGACGAAGTTAATTGTCTGTTATATTCTATAGATATAATATAAGACCAACTAAAGAAATAAAAAATCATCTAAAGTTGTTGACAAAACACAACTGAAGATGTACAATTGTAACACAATATATAAGTTTGTTGAATTGAAAGAAAAACAAAATGGGAGGTAAAAACATATGGTATGTCCAAATTGCGGAAGTGAAAATGTTCAAGCCTTTACTGAACAATATACAACGGGTGAAATGCGCGGAAAGAGTAAGCAAAAGGGCTTTGGTGGATGCAAAGCCTGTATTGGAACTATTCTTCTTGGACCGATAGGCTTCTTCTGTGGTCTGTGTGGAATGGGTAAAGGAAAAGGGAAAATAGTAGACACCAGACAAACTAAAACGGATATAGTATTCTGTTGTATGAGTTGCGGATACAAATTTAATGCAAATGATCTACCACAAAACAAAGGCCGATAGCGTATGGATCGCCCTGATGAAAATGGGCGCGAAGACCGGATGCCATCAAAGAGCGGACAGAAGTTTCTTCTTCAAAGGTTACCAATTCCCTGTTTGCGCAAGGTGTTGCGGTGTGCTGTGTGGCGAGCTGATGGCTATTATGTTCGGCCGCAAGTGTCACAACGTGAAAATAGGCAGTGTAATGATGGGCATTATGTTTCTGGATTGGCTGGTACAGTACTTGGATATCCAAGAATCGAATAATCCAAGAAGATTCGTAACTGGAATTCTGGGCGGCTACGGAGCATGGTCTATCTATTTGGTTTTCTTTAAAGAAATGCGAAAAGTTATTGAAAGTCGCTAAATCGGTGTATATGTTTCAGAAAAGTGGTTTTAGCGCAAGTTACGAGCTCGGGCTTGGTTGCCCGAGCTCTTTTACGCGCAAAAAGGAGGAAAATGGCTGCGCGCGCGTAGGATTTCCTGGGTGAGTGACGGTTTCTTACGCGCAAAAGGGAGAAAAGAGGTAAAATGCGCGTAAGGATGCCTGGGTGAGGGCGTGTTTCTTACGCGCAAAAGGGTGAAAAGAGGTAAAATGCGCGTAAGGATGCCTGGGCGAGTGGCGATTTCTTACGCGCAAAAGGGAGGAAATAGGCAAAATGCGCGTAAGTTCCGATACCCTTCCGGGCGTTGGTGTGGTATATTGTTAGCAGGAAGTTTTATGGAGGGATTGAAATGAACAGCGTTCGTTTATTGAAATATGGTACGACGAATACTTACCTCATCGAGGGGCGGGATGGGTTCCTGCTAGTGGATACCGGCTGGGCCGGGAAACTGCCTGAGTTCTTTCGGGCGCTGGATGAGTTGCATATTGTGGCGCAGGAGATAAGCTACGTGCTGCTGACGCACTTTCATCCTGACCACATGGGGATCGCGCAGGACATCGCGGAAATAGGTGCGCAGGTGCTGATCATGGATGTGCAGAAGGAGTTTGTGCACTGCAGTGACGCGATCTTTGCGAAGGAGCGCGGGAGCAGTTTTAAGCCGATCGATGAGAGTCGGGCGCGGGCGCTCAGGTGCGCGGAGAGCCGCGCGTTTTTGCGGGACTTCGGGATCGAAGGCGAGATCCTGCATACGCCGGGCCACAGCGACGACAGTGTTTCACTGTGGCTGGACCAGGGCGACCTGTTCGTCGGCGACCTGAACCCGCTGTATGAGCTGGAACTGCATCGCGACACGCAGATCGGTACGACTTGGGAAATGCTGCTCGCGAAGAAGCCGAAGAAGGTGTACTACGGGCATGCGAACCCGGCGGTGCTGAGCACTGAGGAGCTGGCGCAGAGCGAGGGCCATGACGAGAATGATGACGGGGCCTTCATAGCGGGCGACCATGAAGGGACGGCGGGAAACCCCGCGTCCTCTGATCCACACCTATACTCCCTCGTTGAAAAGATCATGAAATACATCGACAAGGGCATGGATCTGAAGAAGATCGAGAAGAAGACCGGGGCAGATCCGGTTTTCGTGGAGGATGTGACCCGGATGTATTTGACGCACACGAACGTGGGCGTGCAGGGCATCTTGGATCGAATTGAGATCAAGGGGCGGTAAGCCATGGATTATACAAACTGTACTTTATGCCCGCGGATGTGCGGCGTGGATCGTACGAAGACGGTGGGTGCCTGCCGCATGCCGGCAGAACTTAGAATAGGCAGAGTGGGGCTGCACCAGTGGGAAGAACCGTGTATTTCCTATAAAAGTGGGGCAGGAACGGTATTTTTCTCCGGATGCAACCTGCATTGTGTGTATTGTCAGAACCACGCGATCAGCAACGAGCTACATGGACGGAGCATCACGACGCAGGAACTGGCGGACGCCTTCCTGTCCCTGCAGGAGCAGGGCGCGGACAATATTGACCTCGTGACACCGACGCATTACGTGCCGGATATTTTGCGTGCCTTGGATCTGGTGCGGCATAAACTCACCATTCCGGTGGTCTACAACACCGGGGGCTATGAAAACGTCGAGACCCTTCGGGCGCTGGAGGGATATGTGGACATATATCTGCCGGACATCAAGTATTACGAGAGCGAGACAGCGCTACGCTACTCGCACGCGGCAGATTACTTTGAGAAAGCGTCGGCGGCTGTGATCGAGATGGCGCGGCAGACCGGAGCCCCGGCCTATAACTCCGAGGGCGGCCTCGTGCGGGGTACGGTGATCCGCCACCTGGTGCTGCCCGGCCACCGCAAGGAGTCCATGCAGATCCTGGACTGGATCCGCGGGCATTTCGAGCCGGAGCAGATCCTGATCAGCCTGATGAGCCAGTACACACCCCTGCCGAGCCTGCCCGAAGCATTTTCCGAGTTAAAACGCAGGGTCACGAGCTTTGAATACAACAGCGTCGTCGACCACGCCGCCGAGCTCGGACTGGAAGGTTTCATGCAGGAAAAAAGCTCCGCCCGGGAAACCTACATCCCGGACTTTTACGAGGGGGAAAATGAAGCCGAAATAGGACAGGGAACCGGTAAATAGGACTTGAAAAATCGCCCCGTTTCATGGTATAATTTAACAAATACATCGTGCGAAGGAGGTATTATAAATGGGTTTATTTTCTAAACTGTTTGGCGCCAAGGTCGAGAAGGACGCCATGGATGCTTTGAAGACGTTTACACAGGCGGCTGTGGATGCGCAGAAGAACCAGAACGCACAGGGTGCACAGAGCGCTCCGAGCGTGAATTCCGCACCTGCCGCACCGGCATACGATTACGAAGAGGATGGCCCTTCGGGCTTTTCCTGGGGTCCGAAAATGCCTGCTGAGGAGAATCAGTATAATTTCTCCGGCACGTTCGAGCAGTATTTCGACAGCATTTTCCTGAAGGAGTACCCGCAGTACCGCGTTGAGAAGGAGAAGGTAAGCGGCGGATTGACCCTCGTATACACATTCTACAACGGCGACAGCAAGGCACTGGTAGTGGAGATCCTCTCCAGAACGTCCGGCGCGCAGAAGCGTCGCAACGACTGCCGCAAGAACGGGGTGGCATACCTTCGTTACTACCACAACTACCATGGTTGGTGGAATGTAAAGCAGTACGTGATCCAGCGTACCAACAAAGCACTCGGCATTTGATCGCGGGGTGCCGCTAAAACAGTTAAAACCGGAATAAGAACGCTTAGCGCCCGCGGTGGGTCCGGCGTGGATGCAGAGTATGATTTCGCGGGCAATCCATCCACGTACGATCCGGTAGAATTCAGGAATTTTCCTGAATTTAACGATTTCTTAATTCCGTTTATCGTAGAGGCTCCGCATGGTCGGAGCCTTTACAACTTTTAAGGAAGGACAGCGCTATATGTCGATCATGGACAAGCTCTCGCAGAAGGAAAGCTGGGAGCTCTTTTATGAATATAAAACGTCGCTCGTCTGCGCGAAGTTCTTTCGGGAGCAGCTGCGGGAGTTCATTGACCGCGAAGAGTACCTCCCCGTGACGGAGCGGATCATGCGCGGCGAGGCGTGGCCCCTGCCGAAGAAGACGGTCATCAGCAAGATGAGCACGCAAAAAAAGCGGACGGTGTACACCTATCCGCCGGCGGAGAACATGGTTCTGAAGCTGCTCACTTTCCTGCTGCTTCGGGAGTACGACGACTGCTTCGCTCCGGGTCTGTTTTCGTTCCGTCCGGCGCACAGCGCGAAGGACGCCATCCGCTACCTGATGCGGGAGGATCTATCGCAGATGTACTCCTATAAGGTCGATGTGAGCAACTATTTCAATTCGATCCCGGTGGACCGGATGCTCGCGCGGCTCCGGCAGATCGCGGGTCGGGATCCGCAACTCTGCGTGTTTGTGGAGGGCCTGCTGACCGAGCCGGACGTTCTGACCGAGGACGGCTCGCACATCACGGAGCAGAAGGGCATCATGGCGGGCACGCCGATCGCTGCCTTTCTGGCCAATGTATATCTGATGGACCTGGATGCGCGGTTTTGCGAGGTGGGCATCCTGTATGCGCGTTATTCGGACGATATCATCGTGTTCGCGAAGACGCGGGAGGAGGTCGAGGCGCACGCCGAGACGATCCGCCGCATCCTGGGCGAGTACGGCCTCGGGGTGAACCCGAAGAAGGAATGCTTCCAAAACCCGGAGGACGGTTTTACGTTCCTGGGCTTCCACGTGCGCGGGGAGGAGATCGACATTGCCCCTGCTTCTGTAGAGAAATTGAAGGCGAAGATGCGGCGCAAGACACGCGCCCTACAGCGCTGGAGCCGCCGCAACGAGATCGAAGGGCGGTCCGCCGCGAAGGCATTCATCCGCATCTTTAACCGGAAACTTATGGAGAGTTCCATGGATAACGACCTTACCTGGAGTTTCTGGTATTTCTCCGTGCTGACCACGACGAAGAGTCTGCAGGAGATCGACCGCTACGCTCAAGATTGCATACGGTACCTCATCACCGGGAAGCGGACGAAAGCACGGTTTAATGCACGCTACGAGCAGTTGAAGGAGCTCGGATACAAAAGCCTCGTGCACGCATTCTATGAAGGTGGCTGAGGGATTGCATGTTTCCCCGATTCATGCTAATATGTTGCGTGTATGATGAGTTCAGCTTCTGTTGGTCGAGTCATAGGAAAGCATAGAACGCGGCGAGGTGCGCCGGTTTGAAATTGGAATATGAAAGGATATAGTAACATGGACGTTGTATGTTTGGATATGGAGGGCGTGTTAGTCCCTGAGATATGGATCGCATTTTCCGAGGAGTCCGGAATTCCGGAACTGAGAAAGACGACGCGGGACGAGCCCGACTATGATAAGTTGATGCGCTGGAGGATCGGTGTTTTGAAGGAGCACGGACTGGGCCTGAAGGAGATCCAGGACACGATCTCCCGGATCGATCCGCTGCCGGGCGCGAAGGAGTTCCTGGACGCGTTGCGCGCCGAGGCTCAGGTCATCATCATCAGCGACACATTTACCCAGTTCGCGATGCCGCTCATGAAGAAACTCGGCTATCCGACCCTGTTCTGCAACACCCTGGAGGTAGCGGAGGACGGTGAGATCACCGGCTTCAAGATGCGCTGCGAGCAGTCGAAACTGACGACCGTTCGCGCACTGCAGTCCATGGGCTTCGACACGATCGCGGCCGGCGACAGCTTCAACGATCTGGCCATGATCCGCGCGAGCCGTGCAGGCTTCCTGTTCCGCACTACGGAGCAGATCAAAAAGGATAATCCGGACCTTCAGGCATTCGAGGAGTTCGATGATTTCCTCGCAGCGATAAAGGCAGAACTGCACTGATCGATCGGATGATGGCAGACCCTCTATGCATAGGATTGACGCAGGTGTTCCCGCAGTGGTATACTTAACTTACCACACGAGGGTGTATATGTGCGTGTTTTCCAGCATTGCATCTTCACACAGAAAGATAAACTGAAATGATCCGGCTGCAGAGCCGGGAATACAAGACGGGGGCTCATCGAAAGGTGAGCCCTCGCTCATGAGAAGCATTTTCCGCGCAGAGATGACGTCGGCCCTCGAAATGGGCGTTGGCATATTGACACAGGGCGTCTCAAATGATAGAATATGTGCAGGAAAATGAATCGGCAAAACGGGCATGATCGGGGAGGAAACGTCATGTTTCGGGATGCAAAGTTGTATCATGGGAGGTATGTTCGTATGAGTGAAAACACTGAGCAGGAGAAAACAAGTAAAGAAAAAGACCCGAAGATCAAGGAATTGTATCTGATCGAGATCGAATCAAAGGGTATCCGGATCGCGAGCATCGTCAGCATCATCCTGGCGATCATCCTGTTCATCCTGGAGATCGTGCTTCAGGGTAAGCAGAATTTCGGTATGTATGCGTTGGTAGGATCGTTCTGTACGGTAAGCTTTTACTATTATGGCCTTCGGACGAAGCGCCTGCCATACACGCTTACCGGTTTGATCTGGGGCGCGCTCACCGTCTTCTTTATCGTGATGTATATTCTCGATATGGTGGATCACGGCGGAGTGCTGTAAGTGTTCGGACTGACAGTCGTGAGATGATTTATAAATGACCGCCCGGACGGAGACCGGTGAAGGCTTCCGCCCGGGCGTCGTGTTTTTGAAAAGAGGGGTTTTTATGGAGATCGGGACAATGATGACCTTTGAGGCGGACGGCGTGAAGATCGTTTTGCGGTGCGTGGACGGCGAAACGTTCCGGCAGACATTTGCCGAGAAACGGGCCGGGATGAAGCGCGGCTGTTTTCTGGCGCCGCCCGAGGACAATGATTATGATCAGCAGGAGAACTTCCTGACGGACGACGGGGACGCGGGCTTTTCCATCACCGAGGACGGCTGGCTGGTGTCGCTGTTTTCGACCCGTCCGGGGCGCGGATTTGTCAAATGTGTCGCGCCGCTTTTGCGTGAGAAGGTCGTGCGGCTGGGCTGCATCTGCACGCGGGAGCCGGGCCGGGAGTCGCGGGAACCTCTGGTCGAGACCTATCAGAGGGATCTCGGCTTTTACGTAGCGGCGCGGACGTTGGACGACCATGTGGTCATGGGAGAGTATTACGGCGAGGAGTTCATAAGCCGCTTTATGAAGGAATTCGGGACGCCGTACCACGTGTTTTTGACGCGTAAGGAACCGCCGGCACCGGCACCGACATTTGACGATTTTTTTGAGGCGGAAGCGTACGTTTTGTCGCTGTGACGGGGGCGCGGCCGCGTTGACAATGCCGTGCTTTCGTGCTAGAATAACGGGCGTATCAAAAGGCTGCGAATCGCAGCGAAAAGAGGCATCACTATGGCAGAAGAAAAAGTAAAACAAGTTATTTCAACGAAGTCGCTGACGATCATCGGGCTGATGACGGCGGTGTGCTGTGTGCTGGGTCCCATCTCGGTCCCGATCGGCGCGGTCCCGGTT
Source organism: Lachnospiraceae bacterium (assembly GCA_017548765.1). Taxonomy (GTDB): domain Bacteria; phylum Bacillota; class Clostridia; order Lachnospirales; family Lachnospiraceae; genus UBA1201. The sequence continues at coordinate 57,242 of JAFYZH010000005.1, forward strand.
TCACTCGGTGTGCTGGCCGTCCTGCTGACCGTGTACGTGCTGGGCACGTTTAAGGGCACGGTGGCGACGCTGGTCTATATTTTACTCGGCACTGTCGGCCTTCCCGTGTTCTCGGGATACCAGGGCGGACTGCAGAAGGTCTCCGGCCCGACCGGCGGCTACATCATCGGCTTCATCTTTCTGGCATTGATCGCAGGAGCGTTCATTGACCGCTTCTCATATAAGAAATGTTACATGCACGTGGTGGGCATGGTTTTGGGCCTGGCGGTCTGCTACCTGTTCGGCACGGTCTGGTTTATGTTCGTAACGAAGATGGGCTTCGTCGCATCCCTCACCGTGTGCGTCGTTCCCTTCCTTTTGTTCGACGCGTTGAAGATCGCGTTCTGCTTCACGATGGGCATCGGTATCCGCAAAGCGCTGACAGCAGCGCATCTGGTGAATTATTATGACAATACGAAGAGCAATTGAAACTGACATTCCCCGCATTCTGGAACTGCTGGTCCAGGTGAATAATGTGCATCAGGTCCGGAGGCCGGACCTGTTTTTGGCGGATAAAACGAAGTACAACGCGGAGCAGCTGCGCGAGATCCTGAAGTCGGAAGAGAC
>JAFYZH010000024.1 GCA_017548765.1 Lachnospiraceae bacterium
CCTACGGCGATAAAAAAGAGAATACAAATACACAGAAACGGACGGTTTTCGACTCTACGAAACCCGAGAAGGAATACGTATACAAGCCGGCGAAGAAGCGGGAGCGCTACCTGCTCGTGGACGGCTACAACATCCTGTTTTCCGTGACCCAGGATGCGGACCTGCGCGGCCATGACTGGCTGGACCTGCGCGAGATGGTGCGCAGCGACATCGCCGGCGCCCGCGAGCGCCTGATCGACATCCTGTGCAATTACCAGGGTTATCGCAAGATGAACCTCATCCTGGTGTACGACGCTTATAAAGTCAAAGGCAACCCCGGCGAGATCCGCCGGAGGGGCAGCATTGACGTCGTCTACACAAAGGAGGCCGAGACGGCCGACCAGTTCATCGAACAGGTGACGAAGCAGATCATTAAGAATGCCGAGGTGACCGTGGCCTCTTCCGACGGGGTGGAGCAGATCATCATCTACGGCAGCGGCGCCCTGCGCATGAGCGCAAAGGAACTGCGCGACGAGATCGACCGCGCGAACCAAGAGATCCGCGAACACCTGCAATAAGACCCGCTCGCCGGGACATAGAAAAACCCGCCGCACAGTTTTCTGTGCGGCGGGTTTTGTATGCATGCGCGTCTCGCGCTGAAGTTTTATTCGAACGTCGGCTCGATGAGTCCGTAGGTTCCGTTCTTACGCTTGTAAACGACATTTACCTCTTCGGTAGCTGCGTTGCAGAATACGAAGAAACTGTGCCCCAAAAGTTCCATCTGGATGCAAGCCTCTTCGGGATCCATCGGCTTGATGCCGAAACGCTTCGTACGTACGATCTTAACTGCATCTGCGTCGTCGGTTGCGTCATCCTCGAAGAGTTCGGGGATCAGTCCTTCGCCGGACTGCTGACGGTCTACGATCTTTCTCTTGTATTTCTTTAACTGGCGCTCCAGGGTCTCCTCTACGAGATCGATGGAAACGTACATGTCATTGCTGACTTGTTCTGCGCGGATGATGGATCCCTTCACCGGAATGGTGATCTCGATCTTCTGACGATCCTTCTCTACGCTGAGTGTGATGAGCGCTTCCGTATCTGCGTGGAAGTAACGCTCGAGCTTGCTGATCTTTTCGATTACGGCTGCCTTCAGCCCTTCTGTAACGGTGATGCCTCGACCTGTAATAATATATTTCATGTTGTGCTCCTGTTCCCGATCCTAAGCCTGTATAAGACGGGCCGGATCGTAAGTTTCTCGGAGGAAAGAACCGATCTTTCGTTCCTGCCTACATTATACCACAGAACGAAAAATAATCAAGCCTTTTTTGATAAGTTTTATTGACAATTATATATGAGTTTACGGTATATTCTAAAAAATTCAAAATTCAAAGCAAATTAACAAAAGATAGGCCGCAGAACCTATGTCAAGTAAAACTTTGGGAAAAACGGCCTTTTGGGTGATTTTTAGTGAAAAATATACAAAACAGTCGTATCGGGTGGAAAACACGGCTTTCAAACATTTTTTTTGAAAAAAATGTGGAACATGTGGATAAATCAGGGGGCAATTCGCGAGAAACCACGGTTGTAGGCGAGATTAAGAACAAAAAAATGTGGATAACTCGTGAATAACTGTAAATACAGAAGAATTACCCACAGGGGCGAGCTTCAAAATCGCAAGAAGTTTTTTGTGCATGTTTCACAAAAACCGCGAGATCGTTACGAAAAAACAGACTGACAATTAAGAGAATGCCTCCCGGAACGGGGCAGAAACATCGGGGTGAATACGAAAAAAATCCTTGAAAGAAAACTTGATTCGTGGTACACTAACAGAGTATGTTGAGATAATATGCCGTATTGTACGCAGCGGTTTTTTCGCGCATTGCAAGGGCATGGAATCACACCGATCTATTCGAAGATCAACATCCTGCGATTTGGCGCGGATCGCGTCGGACGCGGAAAAAATATAAACGTTCAGGGAAGCATTGCCCGCGAAGCCGGGCTGAGGCTGGCCACTGAATAAGGAGTTCGAAACATGGGATTGATTAAAAAGATTTTCGGCACCCACAGTGAGCGCGAGATAAAGGCTCTGCGCCCCCTTCTGAATAAGATCTTGGGTTACCGGGAAGAGATGATGGCAAAGAGCGACGAAGAACTGCGTGCGAAGACGCAGGAGTTTAAGGATCGTCTTGCGAAGGGCGAGACCCTCGACGACATCCTCTGTGAAGCATTTGCCGTTGCAAGAGAAGCGACACGCCGTGTCCTGAACCAGGAGCACTACGAAGTACAGATCCTCGGTGGTATCATCATCCACCAGGGACGTATCGCCGAGATGAAGACCGGTGAAGGTAAGACGCAGACCTGTATCCTGCCCGCATATCTGAACGCGCTGGAAGGAAAGGGCGTACACGTCGTAACGGTGAATGATTACCTGGCAAACCGTGATGCCCACTGGATGGGACGTGTTCACGAGTCTTTGGGTCTCACCGTCGGTTGCGTTTTGAACAGCATGACGAGTGAGGAGCGTCGTAAGGCTTATGCCTGCGATATCACCTACGTAACGAATAACGAACTTGGTTTCGACTATCTGCGTGATAACATGTGCACCTATAAGGAGGAACTCGTTCTCCGCGGCCTGCACTATGCCATCATCGATGAGGTCGACTCCATTTTGATCGATGAAGCGCGTACGCCGCTCATCATTTCCGGTCAGAGCGGTAAGAGTAACAAGCTCTACGAGGTAGCGAACTACATCGCGACCCGCTTGGAGAAGGGTACCGTGACCGAGGTAAATAAAATGGATATGCTGGCCGGCATTCGCCCCGAAGAGACCGGTGACTTCGTTATAGATGAGAAGGAAAAAGCGATCAACCTGACCGAGCGCGGTACGCGTAAGGTCGAGGAGTTCTTCAAGATCGACAACCTCGCCGATCCGGAGAACCTCGAGATCCAGCACCATATCAACCAGGCACTGCGTGCCAATTACATGATGTTTAAGGATCAGGACTACGTTGTCAGCGATGACCAGATCCTGATCGTCGACAGCTTCACCGGCCGTATCATGCCGGGCCGCCGCTATAACGACGGTCTGCACCAGGCCATCGAAGCAAAAGAGCATGTAAAAGTTAACCGTGAGTCCGCGACCCTCGCAACGATCACGTTCCAGAACTTCTTTAATAAGTTCGATAAGAAAGCCGGCATGACCGGTACCGCTGTTACCGAGGAGAAGGAATTCCGCGGCATCTACATGATGGACGTTGTCGAGGTTCCCACAAACCGTCCGGTCGCTCGTATCGACCATCAGGACAGCGTGTATAAGTCGAAGGCCGGTAAACTCCGCGCCGTAGTCGCAGAGGTTATGCGTGCCCATGAGAAGGGACAGCCTGTCCTGGTCGGCACCATCACCATCGAAGCATCCGAAGAACTCAGTGCACTGCTTAAGAAGCAGGGCATCAAGCATAACGTCCTCAATGCGAAGTACCATGAGCAGGAAGCACAGATCATCGCAGACGCAGGTCAGCACGGCGCGGTAACCATCGCGACCAACATGGCCGGCCGTGGTACCGATATCAAACTGGATGAGGAGTCACGTGCTGCCGGCGGCCTGTATGTCATCGGTACCGAGCGCCACGAGTCCCGTCGTATCGACAACCAGTTGCGTGGTCGTTCCGGTCGTCAGGGAGACCCGGGTGAGTCCCGTTTCTTCCTCTCTCTGGAAGACGATCTGCTCCGCCTCTTCGGCGCGGAACGTGTCATGAATATGTTCAGCAAGATGATCGGTGAGGACGATGAGATCGTTCACGGCATGCTGACGCGTGCCATCGAGCGTGCGCAGAAGCGTATTGAGAGTAACAACTACGGTATCCGTAAGAACCTCCTCGAATACGATGAGGTAATGAACGAGCAGCGTGAGATCATCTACGCTGAGCGTATGCGCGTCCTCAACGGCGAGAGCATGCGTGAAGTCGTTCTGAACATGGTAAATGACATCATCGAGCGTGCGGTCGATGAGCACATTTCCGATGATGTAAACTATACCGAATGGAATTTGGAAGAATTGTCCCATTCCATCAACAGCGTCATTCCGGTCGGCATGATCGCGCTGAAGGAAGATGCGAAGGATGTTGATAAGAAGCAGCTCGTTCACATGCTGAAGGAGATCGCGGTAAAACTGTACGAGGCGAAGGAAGCAAAGCTTTTCTCCGAAGTTGCAGTCGGCACCGATCCCGTGGAGCAGTTCCGTGAGTTTGAGCGTGTTTGCCTGTTGAAGGCGATCGACGTCAACTGGATGGGTCATATCGACGACATGGACCAGCTGAAGCAGGGTATCGGACTGCAGGCTTATGGCCAGAAGAACCCCGTTATCGAGTATAAGATGGCAGCGTATGACATGTTTGAGGCGATGACGCAGTCCATCCAGCAGGATACGGTTCGTCGTATTTACTATGCACGTGTTCAGCAGAACATCGAGCGTGAGCAGGTCGCTAAGGTAACCGGTACGAATAAGGATGACACCATCGCTAACGCACCGAAGCGCCGCACAGATAAGAAGATCTATCCGAATGATCCGTGCCCTTGCGGTTCCGGCAAGAAATACAAGAATTGCCACGCCCTGCAGGGTGGATTCAAAGGTTGATCATAAAAAAATTTTCTACAGAAGGTAGGTGATGGTTGTGGTTGAATTGGATCAGTTTAAATATACACTTCAGGCACAGGAGAAACCATTGTACGAATTGAGGGATTCACTTTGACCTGGCTGCAAAAGAACGCCAGATAGCAGAATTGTCCCTTTATATGGAGGACCCGCACTTCTGGGATGACGCAAAGCGTTCCCAGGAGATCACAATGAAAATGCGCCAGCTCGAGACGACGGTGAAGGATTATAAGACCTTAGAGACGTCCTTCGAGGACATTCAGACGATGATCGAGATGGCGGATGAGGAAAATGACGCTTCGCTCATTCCGGAGATCGAGCAGATGCTTACCACATTCTGCGAGGACCTGGAAGAGCTTCGCATGCAGACACTTTTGAACGATGAGTATGACTCGTGTAACGCTATCATCCGTCTTAATGCCGGAGCCGGCGGTACCGAGAGCTGCGACTGGGCGGGCATGCTGTACCGTATGTACAACAAGTTCGCAGATCGCCATCATTTCACCGTGGAAGTGCTCGATATGCTCGAGGGCGACGAAGCCGGCATCAAGTCGGTCACGTTCCAGATCAACGGCGAGAACGCGTACGGATTGTTGAAATCCGAGCACGGCGTACATCGTCTGGTCCGCATTTCCCCGTTTAACGCGGCCGGAAAGCGCCAGACTTCCTTCGTTTCCTGCGACGTAATGCCGGATATCGAAGAGGATGTGGACGTTGAGATCAACATGGACGACCTGCGCATCGATACCTATCGTTCGAGCGGCGCCGGCGGTCAGCACATCAATAAGACGTCATCGGCCATCCGTATCACGCATATCCCGACGGGTATCGTGGTACAGTGCCAGAATGAGCGTTCCCAGTTCCAGAATAAGGATAAGGCCATGCAGATGCTGAAGGCGAAACTCTTTATCCTGAAGCAGCAGGAGAACGCAGATAAGGCGGCAGGCATCCGCGGCGAGGTTAAAGACAACGCCTGGGGCAGCCAGATCCGTTCCTACGTTTTGCAGCCGTACACGATGGTGAAGGATCATCGTACGGGCGCTTCCATCGGAAACGCGCAGACCGTCCTGGACGGACGCCTGGATCTCTTTATCAGCGCATATCTGAAGTGGATCAAGACCGGCGAAAAAGACGGCGACACTTCCGATATCGATTGA
>JAFYZH010000001.1 GCA_017548765.1 Lachnospiraceae bacterium
AATCGATATTTGCCGCTTTCAGCGCGTACTCCAGTTTCAGGCTGTGCGAGATCCCGAGTTCCTTTCCGAATACCTCCTGAAAGTCCACCCAGTTGTCTAAAAGGCGCTGTACCCGCTCGTCCAAAAGTCCTTTGCGTTCACTCTCGTGATGCAGCTGGTGATAGTCCGTAAGACTCCACGAGTATACTCCGACCTTCTCATCCCCGATCCAATCGAGGAACCGCTTAAGGACTTCGGAAAATGGAGGTGCACCTGCCACCATCTCGTTCGTGATCCCCGTGAGAGCCTCGATATCCGCTTCGATCCGAAGATGATCCGGGCGCACGTACTCCGAAAACTCGCCGACGGTCTCATAAACATCATTCAGTTTTACCGCGCCGAATTGGATGATCTCGGAGCCTTGATGTTCCCGCCCCCGTCGCGCATCCCGGGCCATTTCAAAATCTACTATGATATGAAACAAGGATCCCACGCCTCCTGCTTATCGTTTTTCGCACACCTCGCCGGCACGCTTATAGATGCTGTTTTTCTCGACCACGCCGCGAACGCTCGACAGCGGATAGACATTCGTATTCTGTCCGATCACGGTTCCCGGATTCAGGATGCTTCCGCAACCGATCTCCACATGGTCGCCGAGGATCGCACCGAACTTCTTCAGCCCGCTCTCGATCTTCGAATCATCCTCGTGATCTTTGATCGCTACGAGCGTCTTATCCGATTTGACATTTGATGTAATGGAGCCCGCTCCCATATGCGACTTATAGCCGAGGATCGAGTCTCCGACATAGTTGTAATGCGGCACCTGAACGTTATCAAACAGGATGACGTTCTTCAGTTCGGTCGAATTTCCGACTACAGAACCCGCGCCGATCAGTGCCGAACCGCGCACGAAGGCGCAGTGCCGGACTTCCGCATTTTCCCCGACGATGCAGGGACCGCCGATATACGCCGAGGGAAATACCTTCGCGCTCTTCGCGATCCAGACATCCTCGCCGACTTTATCGTAAGCCTCCTCGCTGAGTGTGGCACCGATGGCGCGGATCCAGTCCGCGATCTTCGGAAGCGCCTCCCACGGATAGGTCGTCGTCTTCAAATAATCCTGTGCCAGCGTATGGTCCGCGGTCAGGTCGAATAATTCATGGGTCTGAATTTCTTTCATAACTAATCTCCTATGCACCCTTCCGATAGAACGGGATCACGCCCGCAAACCGCGAGCGGATCGCTTCGGGATGTTCGATCCCCTTCACGTTCACGCATCTTCGGGTAATGAAATCCGATAATTTCTTCATATACTCGTCTTCGGAGATGGTACCGTCCGCAACATAGGACAGACCCTTCTCCCAGCTCGCCGTCAGATCTGGATTCAACATCTGCGGCATGGAAGCCACGACGACTTCGTAGACCAGTTCCCCACGGAATGTCGGGGTGATGATCTGCGTCTTTTTATTCAAATGCAGGTACTGGATGGTCACCAGTTTCTTCAGGATCTCCGCACGGGTCGCACTGGTGCCGATACCGCTGCCCTTGATCTGGGCACGCAGTTCCTCATCCTCGATGAGCTGACCTGCATTTTCCATAGCCAGAATAAGCGTACCGGAATTATAGCGCGCAGGCGGCTGCGTCTCGCTCTCGCGGATCGTAAAATCCTGCACAGGCAGATGGCTACCCTTCTTCAACTCCTCGAGCAGGCGCTGAAGATCCGGTGAGTTACGAAGGTCGTTCTCTTCCTCTTCGCCCTCTTTCGGCTCCCCGTCCTCTTCGGATTTATCGGTCTTCTTTTTATTCGCGCCCGGAATGCCGGTCACCTTGAAATATCCTTCTTCGGTCAATATCTTGAAGTTCGAGAAGAAATGCTCGCGGTTCTGCGCGCCGGTCGCTTCGTTTAGCGTCGGCTGGCCGCCCAGATCGAGGGCGATCTTCTTATAGACCGCAGGCGGAAAGAATATACTTAAGAATCTGCGCACGATCATGTCGTATACGCCGGCCGCCGTGTGGGACAGTTTCGGAAGTTCGTTGAAGCCCTGTCCGGTCGGGATGACTGCGTAGTGATCCGTGATCTGCTTATCATTCGTATATTTTGTTTTCGCGATGCTCTTATAAGCCCCCATATCAAGCGCTTCCTGCGCCAGCTGTGCAGCCGGCTCATAGCGCAAAAGGCCCTTTATATTCTTATCGATCTCCTTCGCGACCGCCGTAGACAGTACACGGGCATCGGTACGCGGATAGGTGACCAGTTTTTTCTCATACAAGTCCTGGATGATACGAAGTGTTTCATCCGGGCTGATCTTAAAGCGGCGCGAACAGTCGTTCTGAAGTTCGGCCAGGTTGTATAACAGCGGCGCGTTCTTCTTCTCGGTCTTACGCTCGATCGAGAGCACCTCCATCGCGGCCGGTGTCTCTGTGCGCTCCGCTTCATTCTTCGCACGTGCGATCAACGCTTCCGCATCTTCGCGCTTCTTGAAACCATTCTCTTTATATAATGCAGGCGATCCGTCGTAGAAACTGTCGGGTGTCGTCTTCCATTCGCCGCTGAAGGTTCCGCTTCCTAAGGCGAAGGATGCATTGACCCGGTAATACATGGTCTTCTGGAAGTTGCGGATCTCGCGTTCGCGCCGCACCACCATGCCGAGAACACAGGTCATGACACGGCCGATGGAGATCACGCCGCGATCCTCATTCAGGCAACGGGCCACCTGGTTTCCGAATTTCAAAGTCAACAGACGGGAGAAGTTGATGCCCATCAGGTAGTCTTCTTTAGCTCGCAGATAGGCAGACGCGCCCAGGTTGTCGTACGCACTTAAATCCTTCGCTTCGGCGATGCCTCTTTTGATCTCCTCTTCCGTCTGGGAGTCGATCCACACGCGGCGGCGGTTCTTTCCGACAACATGCGCCTCCTGCTCCACGAGGCGGTAGATATATTCACCTTCACGTCCGGAGTCGGTGCAGACATAGATCGTCTCGACATCCGGGCGGTTTAAGAGTCCGGCAACGATGTCGAACTGCTTCTTTACATTCGCGATGACTTCGTACTTATAGGAGGCCGGAATGAACGGCAACGTCTCCATGCGCCAGGATTTCAGGGACGCGTCGTAAGCCTCCGGATAACTCATCGTTACCAGGTGGCCGACACACCAGGTCACGATCACATCGTCACCCTCCATGTATCCGTCCTTGCGGGAAACATTCTTCTTCAAAGCCTTGGCGAACTCCTGCGCCACGCTCGGTTTTTCCGCGATAAATAAACTCTTTCCCATGAAGCCCCTTTATACGAAACAGGTCCGGTACTGCGCCCGGCTTCCCTTCGATCCCCGGGAAAACGGGCTTGTTGAAATCCGCATTCTCCCTTTTACTATCATACCACAAACACTGCAAAATGAAAACCCTAACCCTGCCCCCGGCCGATTTCACAAGTGGTAAAAAACCCCAAATATGAAAACAAGCTTTGTATTCATCGAATACAAAGCTCTGCCCCTGCCAAGGAGTGCCGGCGATGGGACTTGAACCCATACGTGGTTGCCCACAACAGATTTTGAGTCTGCCTCGTCTGCCATTCCGACACGCCGGCGCATATCGAAAGGTTGCTTTTCGCAACGAGATGATTTTACCATATCTTACGCGTGAATGCAAGCACTTTTTTCGCAAAATATCCCCTAATACATCAGCGAGCTGTCCAGTTTCTCGTATTGCTCAAACCCCAGCTTTTTAAGAGCGGATATCGCCATTTTGGAAAATGATTTTTCCGCGCTGAAGAAGAACACTACATGATCCATAAAGCTGATGATCGTAGCCTTCTGTTCTTCCCCTTCCTGTTTGATCAATATCGTAAGCGATACTAATCCGTTCGCTCTCACATAGTACTTTTCATAACACAAGAGCGCACCTATGTTATTTGGCAGCATCAGCGCCGACTGCTCACCGGATATGATATCCGTCAAAAATATATAAGTATTCAGGTCCGTGTCAGCCTGCAATTGCGCGACCACTTCCGAAATATCACATACTGCGCGTCTTTTCATTCGAACTACTGTAGCCATGATACTCTCCTGTTCTACTCGTGTGTTTCTTCTTCCTGCTTTTCGTCCTCATTGGGTCTCTTATACCCGGAGTAGATCTCAAACCCCATATCGGACAATACCTTTTTCGTCCTGTTTGCAAGCGCTCTGCCGGGATCCGTGAACATGACGCCTGCGCCCGAGCCGACGATGACTGCCCTCTGCTCTGTATCTTCCTGCAGGAGCATCACCGTCAAAAGTACGATGCTTTTGACACTGACATAGTACTGTTCGTAGCAAAGCAGCGCTGCCTTAGTATTCGGCGTCATAAGCGCAGTAGCTTCGTCCCGGATGATCTCCGAGCAGACGAAATGTCCGCCGGTCAGTTCTTTGCTTTTTTGGATCGTTTCGACCACTTCCCGAAGATCCCCGTGTGCCTGTCTTCTCATGTGGATCTTAGTTGCCATTTTCGTATCTCCTTATCGGATAGTATATCTTTTGAAACTTTAAGCCGTGATAATGATACCGCCGTCATTCGCATACAAAGACGAGACGCCTGCTCCGTTTACGATATAAACATCGCTGAACGTAAGTTTCTCCAGGATCTTATCGCGCACCATCTCCGCGCGCTCTAGGCAGTTGATATGTGTGATCCCGAGGATCTTATTTTCCGAATTCTTCACCTGCTCCACAAAGCCTGCGATCATCTTATCGATCGCTTTCTTCATGCCGACCGCCTGCGTATACTTCGCGATCTCGCCATGATAGGCGTACAATACCAGTTTGATGTTGAGTGCATTTGCCACCAGGAAGGTAACGCCGTTCATGCGGCCGTTCTTACGGAAGGTATCGACACTCTCCAGCGTGAACATGGTCACCATCTCACGGCGGTAATCGGTGATCAATTGCATCACTTCACGCAGATGCAGTTTCTCACTCATCAGTTTACGCAAAGCCAGAGCGATCAGTGTCTCACCGGTCGCTGCCGAGCGGGAGTCGATCACGATGATCTTCGCGTTTCCGCATTTTTCTTCTACATACATATCCTTCGCAGCACAGGCTGAATTATAGGAACCGCTGACCTTTTTGGACAATGTAACCACAAAGATCACGTCCACATCTCCCGCCTGCTGATATGCTTCCAGATAAGCGCCCGGCGAAGGGCAGGCCGATTTCGGGCATGATGAACTTGCCGAAACCTTCTCCAAAAACGAAGCCTGGTCGAACGTATCATCATCAACGATATCTTCCTCTTCCACCGTTAAGGTCAGGGGCACCCGGATAAACAGAGGATCCTTGCGTTCCTCTTCATTAAAGTCACATCCGCTATCGCATACGATCTTATATTTCATGAGTGTTTCCCTCCCCTCGCGGGCTTTTACGGCGCCGCGTGTACGTAGTATTCATCTCTACATATCATAGCATCAATCTCCCAACCCTTCAAGTGATTTACGAAAATATAGTTTCTTTTTTTCGGAAAATCGATTATAATCGTTACAGACTCATTTTCCGAGTCTTACTAAGAAAGGACTACACATGAAGCAGTATCTTTTGGAAGATATCAAGGCATTTACCACGCATCTGTTCCTTCAGCCGACCTTCGATGCTTTCTTCCTCCGGGAGGCAGTATTCAAAACAGCGGCTACCTTTTCGATCGATGGCGCGGCAAATGCTGATTATTTCGATACAGGCGAAGGCATCCCCGAGCATGTGACCTGGGGCAGCGTTCGTCCGCTTTCGTTTCAGGTCATCAAAGGCAACCGCCTGCCCGTGAGCTTCCAGATCATCCTCTATCCGGATGAGAAGAGCGTCGCGGAGCTGATCGGTCCGGACGCGGCAGAGCTTACTTCCCGCCTGAAAGTGACGCGCTACTACCTGAACCTTTCCTATAAAAACCGTCTTTTGACCTGCACGACCGGTGTTTCCTATGCGGAATTCACCATCGATAAGAGCGCCGAAGAGGCCTGGGACCGCGCCATACGGGACCTTCTCAGCCGTCTGCAGATCGCTACGACAGTATCGTAATGCGGGCATCCATGCTCGTTTGTTCGTTCCTTTCGGAACTAGATAAGGAGTTTTTATGATCTTTTGTGACAGCCACCTTCACACCGATTTTTCCACAGATAGTGAAACCCCGGTTGAGACGCAACTGATGCGTGCGATCGAGCTCGGTCTCAAGCACATGTATTTCACCGACCATATGGACGTGGACTATCCCGGTGGTGGTTTTGTATTTGACATCGAGCCGTATTTCGAGAAACTGCTGCCCTTGCAGCGTGCATTTTCCGGTAAGATCGGGATCCACATCGGCGTGGAGCTGGGGATTCGCCCTGAGGAAGAGATCGTTCAGAAGAACCTCAACATAGCCCGCTGCTACCCCTTTGAGTACATCATCGGATCGGTGCATGTAGTCGACGGCTACGATCCGTACTACCCCGAATATTGGGAGAGCTATGGCGAAGAAAAAGGGATCTATCGTTATTACGAGAGCATGTATGACAGCATGAAACTCTTCCCGGACTTCGACTCGCTCGGACATATCGATTATATCATCCGCTACTGTCCTTCTAAGGGCGCCGTTCTGGAGAAGGCAGATAAGCTTCGGAAGAAACTGGAAGAACTGACTGCTTCCATCCTGGAGTTGCTGGTCTTCGACGGTAAGGCTCTCGAGCTGAACACGGCCGGTTGGAAGTACGGACTTCCCTATCCGCACCCGGCGCCGCACCTGCTCAAACTGTATAAGCAGCTCGGCGGTGAGATGATCACCATCGGTTCGGACGCGCATAAGCCCGAGCATCTGGCATGGGATTTTCTCAGAGTTCCCGAATACCTGAAGGAAAACGGTTTTTCCCACTATGTCCGTTTCGAAAACCACAAACCGATCTTTGTATCGATCTGATCCATACAAGTATAAACCCCGAGGCGATCTTGCATCGCTTCGGGGTTTTCGTTTTATTTCGTGATGATCTCGATCCCGGCTGAGGCCGCTCCCTCGATCAGGGAGGCCGGCACGTCAGGCAACTTCAGTTCGAGCGTCTTAAGTGACTTTAATTTCTTGATATCTGTGAGCGTCTTTTCGGGATCTGTGATAATTCCGGACTCCGAAGACTCGATGTGGATCGTGTGTACATTGCCCAAAAGGTAGGACATCTCCAGAAACTCAGGGATCGAATAATCGATCGGCGCAGGATCGGCAACATAAGTGGCATCGTAGAAGTTCGCGCCCGTGACTTCCCCGTTCTCGACATTTCGGTAAATGACCGACGGCAGGTCCAGTTCAATGGTCCAACCTTCGGTGATGAGGCGATGCTCCGGATGTGCAGTCAGATACTCCGTGAAGTAACCGCAAGCACGGCGGGACAGATCGAGCCAGTTCGTATTCTCATTTGTATACATAGAGAGAAAATTAACCGAGGTGCGGATGGTCTTCGTTGCTTCATCCATCATAAAACTGCCAAACGGCCCCAAGTCGGTATGTTTATCTTTGATCTCTTTAAACATGTCATAGCAGAAGCCCAGTTGCTTATCGTTTTCTTGCATCTCGGCAGAGGGATGCAACATCTTGACAACGTACCACAGGCCGCCCACGTAGATCACGAGTACGACCAGCAACACGATGATCTGTGATTTTGTTATCTTCTTTCGTTTAGTGACTACCATCTGTCTCTCCTCTTCGGCCTAAAAACGCATTCGTGTAAGCGGAAAATGCGCCCGGCAGGGCGAAGTGTTCCTTTAGCTCGCCGGCCTCGGCAAAGTACATGTTTTTTTCGGCCAATGCTTCGGCGTTGTAAGTGTCCGTTGTCTCGACATACAGGCCGATCATCTCCCACTCGATATGGGAAAATATATGTTTGCTCCGCAGTGCGAAGCATGCTTTCTTCGCGTTCAGTCCGATGTCCCCGAATAAGTTCTCGTACACCTTCAGCGCACGCTTTTCGGAAACTCCGCGTTCATAATCTTCCAACTGCTTCTGTGTGATGCAGGCGCCGGGATATTCGTATAGGCCCGCCAACAATCCCTGCCCGGGACGCTTATCGACCAGGACCTTTCCGTCCTGCACGAGGATCAGGATCACACGGTGTTCGATCCTCCTGGGCTTCGCCTTCGGCTTCACCGGCAGTTCGTTTTCGATCCCCAGCTTTCGCGCCTTGCAAAAGCCCTCCAACGGACATTTTCCGCACCTGGCCTCGCCGCCGGGAACGCAGATCGTCGCCCCCAGATCCATGAACGCCTGGTTGATGATCCCTGCGTTCTTCGCATAGGGCAAGATCTCGTCCAAAAGCCCGCTAAACGCATTTTTCGTGCTCTGCGCGGAAATATCCGCCCGGCTTCCCAAAAGGCGGGAAAGCACGCGTAAAACGTTTCCGTCGACGGCTGCTTTCGGCAGACCATACGCGATCGATGCGATGGCGCCGGCCGTATACGGTCCGATGCCCGGAAGACTTAGCAACTGCTCCGGCTCCTTCGGAAGTTCCCCGCCGTATTCGTTCACCAGGACCTGCGCACACTTTTTCAGGTTGCGCGCTCTGGAATAGTATCCCAGACCCTCCCAGAGTTTCATAAGACGGTCATCCGAAACTTCGGCCAATGCGTGAATATCCGGAAGTTCGCTGGTAAACCGCAGAAAATAGTCGATGACTGCGGTCACGCGCGTCTGCTGAAGCATGATCTCACTGATCCAGACGTGGTAAGGGTTCGGACATGCGAGATCCCGCCAGGGCAGATTTCTATGTTCTGCCGCAAACCACGTATGAAATACGTCGAGAAATCTCTCTTTTTGTTCGATAAAACCCTGCCGGTCCAGGTCCGTGAATGCTTCCATCTTACTCCCCGATCTCCAACGGTCGTGTTACCTTCTTAAGCCAGATCCGCTCTTTTTCTCCCAGATGCGGTTCCATTGTATTATATACAAACGCGTGATATTCGTCAATCCGGCGAATGTCGGCCGGCTCGAGCAGCGACACGTCGATCGCGTCGCGGTCGAACGGCACATAGGTGACCGGTTCGAACTTCAGCATGCGTCCGTAAACGGTGTCCATCGCCGGCAGGCAGAGGAGTTCGTTTTCCAGGCGGATGCCGTATTTTCCTTCTACATAAACGCCGGGTTCGTCCGTCGTGATCATGCCCGGTTTCAGCGCCACGATATCCTTCGAGTCCTCCCGAAGCATCCAACGGAAGGCATTCGGCCCCTCGTGCACACTGAGCGCATAGCCGACGCCGTGGCCCGTGCCGCACAGATAGTCCACGCCCTGCTCCCACAGTGGTCCGCGCGCCAGGATGTCCAGGCCGTAGCCCGTCATGCCCTCGCGGAATACCGCCGACGACAACTGAAAATGTCCTTTCAGCGTCAGGGTATACATGCGCCTTTCCTCTTCCGTCAGCGGTCCCAGAACGATCGTACGCGTGATATCCGTCGTACCCGTCTTATAATGCCCGCCCGAATCGACCAGCAGGAAACCACTCGCATGCAGGGTCGCATTCGACGTCTCCGATGTACTGTAGTGCATCATCGCGGCATTCGGTCCGTATGCCGATATCGTCTCGAAACTCAAGTCGATATGATCCGGACGTTCGCTCCGCAGCTTAAGCAGGCGGTCCTCCACGTCCCTCTCGGTCATCGAACCATCGGTAAATTCTTCTTTTATCTCACGCAGGAACGTGATCATCGCGACCGCGTCTTCCACGTGCGCTTTCTTTATATTAGCAACTTCGGTGTCGTTTTTGATCGACTTCCATAAGGAGATCGGCAGCGTATCGTCGTACACGTGCGCATATTGCAATGCACTCTCATACAGTCTCGCATTGACCCGGGCCGAGTCCATCCAAACGATGTCTTCCGTCTTAAACCGCGCGAAGCTCTTGTAGATATCTTCGTACGGCGCGATCTTCACGCCATCCTCCTGAAGTTCCTTTTTCAATTTACTGTTCACTGCCTCGCGGGCAATGTACAACGTCGCGTCGTCGTTCGTCACGAGCACGAAGCACATCGCGACCGGAACATGCTTAATATCACTGCCGCGCAGATTGAGAAGCCAGGCCGCGCTCTCGAGCTCGCCGACCGCCACCGCAGTCACTTCCTCTTCCTTCATGCGCTCGCGCAGGCGTCGAAGTTTTGCCTTCGCGCTCTCACCCGCATAGCAGTCCTCCAGACGCCAGGCAGGGTTCGCCGGACGTTTCGGGCGGTCCTTCCAGATCGTCTCCGCAGGATCGATGTCCAGGCGCAGGCTCGCTCCGCAGTCCTCACAGATCTCGGCAAGCTTCCGCTGCTCCGTCTTCGGGATCACATAGCCATTTGCCGCCAGAACACTGCCCGCACGCAGGTTTTTCTTCAAATAATCCAAGGTCGAGATCACGTCCTTCAGGCCCACCTTATACAACCGGATCCCGCTTCCCGCAAGTTCCTTCTCCGCCTGCACGTGGTACCGTCCGTCGGTCCACAGGCCGGCATCGTCACGCGTCACGATCAGCGTTCCGGCCGAGCCCGTAAACCCACTGAAGTAACGACGCACCTGGTCGTGCGGCGCCACATATTCGGAATTATGGTCATCCGACGAAGGGATGAAAAACACATCCGTTTTCTCGCGTTTCATTAATTCGCGCAACTGTTTCAATCGCTCTGCAGCCTCACTCATCGTACGTGATTCCCTTTCTGTTTTCCGGGGAAAATGCGCCCCGTTTGCTCCGCATATTGTACCATAAATCGCGGTTTTTCGCAAGCGAGGCGCCCCGTTCGCGTCTTCCATGAAAGGCACGGTTTGCCTGCCCTATTTGGTGTACTCCACTCTCCGCATGCGGTTGATGACCGCCAGCAGATCCAGCCTTCTGGGAAAGGCCAGATAACGGTCACAGCCCGGGAAGAGTTCAGAATAAACGGCATCCAGCCCCTTCTCTTCGATCTCCGCGTACAAGGCATCCAGCTCCGCCTCAAGATCGATCGTCTCCCGGTCGGGATCCGAAAACAGATCACCGCCGTGCTTGTTCTCCAGACGACGGATCATAAAACCGATCGCCGTTCTCTGGTCTTGACAGACGATGTCATGGATGGGGTTCGTGTCGATCTTCTCATCACCGATGATGATAAAACCGATGTCCGGGATCTCCAGTTTTTCGGGGCCGAATACCTTCGGATACGGCGTAAAGCCCTTCGTCCTCAGGATGCGATCCTGGCTCCAGTCTTCGATCTTCGGCACCTCGGACGCCTTGATCTCGCCGTTATTATGTACCGCATAGATTTCTTTCGCCCTCTCCGTTACGTTGTAGATCCGGTACTCATCCATCAGATAGACCTGGTCCGCAACTGCCAGATATTCGCCGCTGCCGCCGATGACCAGGATCGTCGAAACACCGAGGGAAGTATAAAGTTCATTGACCCGCTCGGTAAACGGCGTGATGGGCTCCCTTCGGATCAGGTCCTTCATCAACGCGTCGCGGATCATAAAGTTGGTCGCGCTTCGGTCCTCATCGATCAGCAACAGCCGGCTGCCACCGTGAATGGCTTCCAAAATGTTTGCCGCCTGCGAGGTGGAGCCCGAAGCATGCTCCGTCCGAAACTCCGACGGATCGCCGCCGGGGATCCACGAGATGAACGGTGAGATGTCCAGCGCCATTACACTTCGTCCGTCCTCCGCGGAGATCGACATGGCCAATGCATCGGTCACGCACAGTTCCCGGCCGTCCCCGAGGACGTGATCGTAGATCCCGGCCGATATCGTATCCAGGACCGTCGATTTTCCGGAATAACCGCCGCCGGTGATGATGGTCACACCCTTTTTGATGCCCAGACCGCGGATCCCGCAAGCCTCGATCTCTTCCCCCGCGGGAGCCTGAAACGGCACTGCGCCCTCAAGCGCCATACCCGTCTTCGAATCTCTCGGAAGGATGCTTCCGTTCGCGATAAACGAAACATACTCACTGCCCGCCAGCCACGCACGCAGGGCTTTCTGTTTTTTCGCAAGTTCGCTCACCTTCCGGCTTCTCTCACGGTCAAATCCATTGATGAACGAACGGATCGCCATCGGGATGTTTTCGATCAGCCGAAATGACTTTTTCTTATCGTTTTTCTTCAGTTGTACCTGGATGCGCATACACAGGCACATCTGCGGCTCCCGGACCTCCTCGGCGCGGTAATACACGAGTGCGCAGCCGCCGACATTCCGATAACTCTTTCGGCAGCGCATCTCAAAATACGCTGAATTCCTCTTAAGGATCTCCCCGGCCGGATGCGCGGTATAATACCAGCCCGTTTGCTCCCGCGTTTTATGCCGGTTGTACAGTTCGTCGTTCAGATCCTCCAGATACGGAATAAACTGCCGGTAACAATCGTCCGCGACCGCCGTGCTGAAGTTGTCGATCCCCAGACACTCCGCCGGGATCATACATAAAAACGTCGGCCGGTCATAAAGTTCCCGGTTGGTCTTCTCGATCGTGAACGACAGATCGCCCGACCAGTACGTCGGATCGTTGATGTCTTTGCCGTCCGGACCCACGGCCAGTCCGGCATACATTCCTCTCCATTCTTTGGTTTCCTGTCCCATGGACCAAATAATACTTTTTAATCGGATCAAGTTTTCACCCTTTTAACCTTTCGTTGTCTACTCCTGACAGGTCATAAACGTCCTGTCGTCTTCAGTTACGTATGTGTCCAACGAATTTCGGGCAAAAAAATACCGTGACAAACTGCCACGGAAATATAAGGCGGACGATCCCGCCTGCTATGGAACTATCGCAATATCAGCATCTATCACTTAGTTCAATTCCCGAGGTAATGTTTCGATATTTCGTTTGCTCACTGTATTAAAGCCCTTCATGTCAATTACCTCCTTTACGAATTGAATCAAATATTTTCGTTACATGAACGCCTACACTATACCATGCAGTTTCGAAGGCGTCAAGCGTTTTTTTCGGAAAATGCAGATATGGACATAAAAAGGCGCCGGTCCCAAACCGACGCCTTTCGTAAAAGCAATCCCACTCTTTTAATCTTCGAGGTAGATCCTCAGGTTGCGCATATCCTTACTAGCGCGTAATCTGCGGAACGCCCGCATCTCGATCTGGCGGACACGTTCGCGTGTGATGTGGAGATAATCGCCGAGTTCTTCGAGCGTCCACATACGTCCGTCCGAGATCCCGTAACGCAGGAGCAATATCTCCTGTTCACGATCGGACAATACTTTCAATGCTTCGATGATATCGTCACGCAACATTCCGGTCTCGATGACATTGTCCTGGTTCTTCGATTTTTCATCCGGAACGAACTCTTGCAAAACGGAGTCTTCCTCGTCACCGACCGGCGTATCTAAGGATACCGCATCGCCTCCGAGCGCCTGCAGGTTCGCCAGCCGATCCTGCGTGATATTCAACAACTTCGCCAGTTCTTCGTCACTCGGTTCTCTGCCGTTTTCACTGATAAAGGTCGCTTTCGTTTTCGACATGCGATGTAACAACTCGCGGATGTGGACCGGAAGCCGGATGATGCGGGACTGGTCTGCGATGGCCCGGATGATCGCCTGACGGATCCACCAGGTCGCATAGGTGCTGAATTTGTAGCCCTTCGTGTAGTCGAACTTCTCGACGGCACGGATCAGGCCGATGCTGCCTTCCTGGATCAGATCCAGGAGAGCCATGTTGCTGCCGTGAACGTAGTGTTTCGCAACATTGACCACGAGACGAAGGTTTGCGTTGATCAGGCGCTGTTTGGCGTCTTCGTCGCCTTCCAGGACCTGCTTCGCTACTTCGATCTCCTCTTCTTTGGAAAGCAGAGGGATACGGCCGATCTCACGCAAGTACATGCGGATGGAGTCCGCTACGTATTCCGGATCGATCTTCAGCATCTCTTCCGGATCCTCGCTGTATATATCGTCAAAATCGTCGTCTTCATAAACGTCAAAATCTGCATCCGAGTCCATCGAAAGCTCTTCGTCATCGATCAGGATGACTCCTGCCTTGTTCAAGGCTTTTTCGATCTCCGCCTTTTCTGCCCTACCGGGCTTCTCTTCATACATCATATTGACCGTATCCATGTCGATCTGATTATCATTTTCTCTCGCGATCGCGATCAAAACATCGATATTTCCGTTGTTCTTGCTCATACCCTCATCTCCTTTCCGCATGTTTTCTGATAGACCATTCAGACCCCCCTTTTCCCGTTTTTAGGGTAAAAGAGAACCCGGAATGCCGTTTCTTGCTTTTTGACTCCTAGCCCCAGCTAGGTGGGTTTCCGCAACCAGACTTCTGACTTCCACTGCTACGGAGGCCTGTCATCCACCTGGCGATATAGGAATCCCGTATGTCAACATGTAGGTTCAAAAATGCAAGCTTGTCGAACACCCCAGGCTCTACTTTATGATGGTCTTTTTTCTTACTTATATAGTATACTGTTTTCTCGAAAATTGCAAGCACTTTTTTCTAAAAACTTTCTAAAATTCTCGAGATACTTCATACAAATACGGTTTTGATGAGTTATTTAGCTGTTTTTTCTCCTTCTACTGCACGGAATCGATGATCAAATCGTGTTTCTTCGGCGCTTTTTCACTAAAATGGTAGGCTTTCCGAAGTCCTTCGAGCGCCGCGGCCATCCGTTCTCCCTCTTCGGAAGCATACAAAACGGCCAATGTCTCTCCTTTTTCGACGCGATCGCCGGTCTTCTTACGCAAAACCAGGCCTGCTCCGAGGTCGATGACATCCTCTTTCGTCATGCGGCCGGCTCCGAGTAAGGAGGCTGCGATGCCGACCTGCTCGGTATCCATCCGGCTTACATAACCGGAAACATCGCTGATAAGCTCGTGACCGTATTTTGCAACTGCCAGCTTCTTCGTGTCGGAAATGACCGAAGGGTCTCCGCCCTGTGCAGCGATCAGTTTTCCGAACGTTTCCAGCGCCTTGCCTTCATCCAAAGCCTTCGTTGCAAGTTCGCGGCATGCATCCACACTGCCCTTTCCGGCCAATGAAAGCATGTGCGCCGCCAGTTCCAGGCACAATCTGCGCAGATCCGCAGGACCGCGTCCGGAAAGCGTTTCGATGGCTTCCAGAACTTCCAGGCTGTTGCCGACTGCAAACCCTAACGGAACGTCCATATCGGTGACCAGAGCCGAAACCTTACGGCCGGCCGCCTTTCCGATATCGACCATCACGCGGGCCAGTTCTTTTGCGTCCTTTTTATCCTTCATAAACGCGCCGCTGCCGCACTTTACATCGAGGACGATGCCGTTGCTACCCGCAGCGAGTTTTTTACTCATGATGGAGGATGCGATCAACGGAATGGAATCCACTGTCGAGGTGACATCCCGAAGCGCATACATTTTCTTATCTGCAGGGACCAGATTTCCGGTCTGTCCGGCGATCGCGATCCCGATCTGCCGTACCTGCTCCATAAAGCGATCCGTAGTAAGCGCGGTGGAAAATCCGGGGATCGACTCCAGTTTGTCGATCGTTCCGCCGGTGTGCCCCAGGCCGCGTCCGCTCATCTTAGCGACCTTCACGCCGAGAGAGGCCACGAGCGGCGCTACGATCAGCGTCGTCTTATCGCCGACGCCGCCGGTACTGTGCTTATCCGCCTTAAAGCCGGGGATCGAGCGAAGATCGACCTGATCTCCCGAGGCGGCCATAGCCTTCGTCAGATGTGATACCTCGGCCTTATTCATGCCACAGAAGCACACAGCCATCATGAACGCGGACATTTGGTAATCCGGGATACGTCCTGAGACATATCCTTCGATCACAAAATCGATCTCCTCGTTCGTCAGTTTCTTTCCGTTTTTCTTTTTAGCGATCACATCCGGCATTCGTATCATAGGCTTTCCATTACCCTTTCGTAAATGCGTTCTGCCTTCGGCGCATACTCACCGAGGAGCTTCACCAGTTCACTGTCCATATCTTCCGCAACTGCGCGGTCTTTCATAAGTTTCGTATTGATCTTCACGTTCAGAGCACCGCCCTGCAACGCAGTCTTAGCAAACAATGCGGCACAGCCGACATCCGAGATGGCCAGGCGGCTTCCGATGTCTGCCAGGCGGTCCAGCAGATCGATCACTTCGCATACCGTGCGGCAGATCGTAAGGGGAACATTGCCCGCAGCCAGAAGGGCCTTCTCCATGACCTCATCGCGGTAGGCTTTCTCCTCATCCGTGTTCTTCGGTAGGCCGTAAGCCTTTGAAAGCGGCTCGAACGCCACAGCATCCTCTTCGACGAGTTCGGTGAGTTTCATGCGCAGATCCTCGCCTTTTTCGCAGATCTCCAGCACTTCCGCTTCGACATCCGCATATTTCTTCTTTCCGATGGTCAGATAGCAGACCATGTTTCCGAGGGCAGCTCCGAGCGCGCCTGCGAGCGCGGATGCACCGCCGCCGCCGGGCACGGCTGCCTTCGAGGATAATTCATCCAAAAAACGTTCGATCGTATAGTCTCTCATATATCTCCTTTATCGGCCAATGATCGCCGGGCGCCGCCCGCTTAATTACCGACCACGACCTGATTTCTTCCGTTTTGCTTTCCGTTATACAACATGCGGTCCGCGATCTCGACGCAGGTCTCCAATCGATCGGGAGAACGATACTGCGTCAATCCCATTGTCATGGTAACGCGGAATGTTTTGAAATCGCTGGTGAACTCCGTCTGTCTGAGTTCCTCGAGCATATTGACCATGATGTCATGCATGATGTCTTTTGAAACATTGGCCGCCATCAGGAACTCTTCGCCGCCCCAGCGGCATACAAAACCGCTGTCGCCCAAGTGTTTCTGCATGATCTGGCATGCCTTCTTCAGGACTTCGTCGCCGGTCGCGTGGCCGTAGGTATCATTGACCTTCTTAAAGAAATCCACGTCCGCCATGCCGACGCAAAGCGGGATGTTTCGTGTTTCTTCGGTATTCGCACGCGAGATCAGACGACTCAATTGTTTCTGACCTGCGCTACGGTTCAGGATGCCGGTCAGCTGGTCATTCCGGATGAGGTTGTTTAACGCATCCCCCATCTTCGTACTATATTCGCCCAGCTCTCCGACCTCGTCGTCGCGCTTGAGCACGTGATCCGGCAGATGATGCGTGAAATCCGCCTTCGTCAGGTAATTCATGTATTTAGAGATCGAGTTGATGTCCTGCGACAATCTGCTCGTATAACTGACGATCAGCAGGCCGAACACGATCATGAAGATCAGCGACATGAAGAAACTGCGGCCAATGTATTTCCAAAGGGACAGGTTTACCTTACGTGACGTAATGCCGACGCCGATGGCACCGAGGCACTCCTTCCCTTTCACCTGGATCGGAACATAATTCATGAAGTAATACCGGCCGCCGACATTCTGGCGGGAATCCTGATAGTTCTGACCGTTCACCAGAACCGCATTTGCGACCTTATCCGACAGATCCGGTATGTTCTTCGCTGCCTCAACGAGCACCTGACTCTGCTTAAGCTTTCCCGCGTCGGAAAACATTTCGCTCAGATCCAAAGGCTCCGCGTCGACCGTGCTGGCTACGCACTTGCGGCCGATGAACACCGAAATGTCCAAACGTGCCGTCTGGGAAATGGTCCGAAGATAATGCAGGTTCGTCGTATCGAGTTCCTGCGGATCATCGATATCCATCCAGCCATCGACCTGGACTTTGTAGATCTCCAACGAAGCTTTCGAAACGGAATACAACTGATCCCAGATGGCCCTCTCCTGTTGATCTCTTTCGGCGACCGCAAAAACCACGCCGACAACGATGGTCATAAGAACCATCGGCATCAACATGATCATTAATATTTTTTTTGTCAATTTCTTTTGCCTGGATTGCATCTTAAGAAACTCCTATGCCGGCATGCCGTAAGACTTCGGCAAGACAGCGTACGATAAACGATCGACCGAAAACGAATGCGGACTAACGCTGAACCAATTCCTTCGTCTGACGAGCGATCGCCAGTTCCTCATTCGTAGGGATGAGCAGTACCTTTACCTTGGAATCGTCGGCGGAAAGGATGGTCTCCTGACCGCGAACATTATTCTTCTGCGCATCAAGTTTAACGCCGAGCACGGAAAGATACGAACAGATGTGCTCACGTGCGGAAATATTATTTTCACCGATACCTGCGGTAAATACGATCGCGTCGACTCTGCCGAGCGCAACTGCGTAGGAACCGATGTATTTTGCTACCTGATATTCGAATACGTCCAATGCGATCTGCGCGCGATGCTCGCCTGCTTCGGCAGCTGCCGCCAGATCACGGAAGTCGCTGGATACGCCGGAAACGCCGTATACGCCGGACTTTTTGTTGAGGACGTTCATGACCTGTGCCAGATCCATGTGCTCGTGCTCAGCGATGAACTCGATGATCGCAGGATCGATCGCACCGCTACGGGTACCCATCGCCACACCTTCAAGCGGGGTGAGGCCCATGGAAGTATCTACGGACTTACCGCCGTCGACTGCGCAGATGGAGGAACCATTACCCAGATGGCAAACGATGATCTTCGAATCCGCAAGCGGGATGTTCAGGAACTGTGCCGCGCGCTTGCTTACGAAGCTGTGGCTGGTTCCGTGGAAACCGTAACGGCGGACCTTATATTTCTCGTAGTACTCATACGGCAGAGCGTAGAGATATGCCTTCTCCGGCATGGTCTGATGGAAAGCAGTATCGAATACGCCGACCATCGGAGCGTTCGGCATCAGTTTCTGGCAGGAACGGATACCGATGATGTTTGCGGGATTATGCAAAGGCGCCAGGTCGTTACACTTCTCGATCTCGGAGATAACTTCGTCGTTCAATACGACTGCGTCCGCGAACTTCTCGCCGCCATGCACGATACGATGGCCGACTGCCGAGATCTCGGCCAGGGATCCGATCACGCCGCTGACCGGGTCGGTCAATGCGCTCAGGACCAGGGATACCGCAACCGTGTGGTCCGGCATGTCGATGTTTTTATCCATAACGGGCTTCCCCTCCGGCTTGTGGACCAGATGCCCGTCGATACCGATACGCTCACAGAGACCCTTTGCGATAACTTCCTCGGTCTCCATGTCGATCAACTGATACTTAAGTGATGAACTTCCGCAATTGATAACTAAGATCTTCATGTTTCCTCTTCGCTGTTTGAAACAGCCTCTCCTTTCTTCTCCTGCTCCCGTTTGGAGTAGATGCATCCGCAGTAATTCTGGCGGTACAGCGAGTAGATCGCCGACAACTCGATGGAACGCTGGTAGCCGCCCTTCTTCTTGAAATCGCTGAACAAATAGCCTACGCCGTAGGTCTCTGCCAGTTCCTTCCCGATCTCGTTGAGGACCTGCGCGTTCTTCAGCGGGCTGATGGACAGGGTGGTCGTGAAATAATCAAACCTTCCTTTCGCGGCCAATGCAGCGGCCTCGGTCAGTCGCTGGCGATAGCAACGGAAGCACCGCTCCCCGCCTTCCGGGACCTTCTCGTAACCGCGGGCGACTTCCTCATAGAAGCGCTCCGGCTCGTACGTTCCCCGTATGACCGTGACCGGGTGTCCGGCAGGCATCTCGGAAACGAGACGAGTCAATTCGTGATACCGTTTCTCAAATTCCGCTTCGCTCTCGATGTTCGGATTGTAGTAAAACACCGTGATCTCGAAATAGCGGGACAGATATTCCAGAACATAGCTGCTGCAAGGTGCGCAACAACTGTGAAGCAAGAGCCGCGGTACGCTGCCGCCTGCTTCGATCTCCTGTAAGGTCCTGTCCAAAAGAATTTGATAGTTTACTTTCTGCGTCTGCATAATGCTTTCTATTAAACCCGAAATACCCGACACGCATAAAGGATCATCCACAGTGCGCATCGGGTCTGTATTCGGTGTATTTATTGTAAGAAATCTTTGATTCGTTTGCTGCGGACCGGATTACGGAGCTTACGCAGCGCCTTCGCTTCGATCTGACGGATACGCTCACGTGTTACATTGAACACCTGACCTACCTCCTCCAGTGTACGGGGATGTCCGTCCTCCAAGCCGAAACGGAGGATGATGACCTGACGCTCTCTTTCCTTCAGGTCGGAAAGCAACATGTCGATCTGCTCTCTGAGCATGACGGTCTCAACATTTCCCTCGGGGGTAACGGCGTTGTTATCCGCTACGAAATCACCCAGGTTGGAGTCGTCCTCCTCACCGATCGGTGTTTCGAGAGAAGCAGGTTCACGTGCGATCTGCATGATCTCGGAAACCTTCTCTTCGCTCATCTCCAATGCTTCGGCAAGCTCGGAAACGCTCGGCTCGTAGCCCAGTTCCAGTGTCAGCTTACGCTGCATCTTCGACATTTTATTGATCGTCTCGACCATGTGTACCGGTACGCGGATGGTTCTCGCCTGATCGGCAAGTGCACGCGTTACGGACTGGCGGATCCACCAGGTCGCGTAGGTCGAAAGTTTGTAACCCTTCGAGTAGTCGAACTTCTCGACACCCTTGATGAGGCCCATGTTACCCTCCTGGACCAGATCCAGGAAGCTCATGCCACGTCCGGTGTAACGCTTTGCAATGCTGACTACCAGACGAAGGTTTGCCTCGATCAAACGCTTCTTCGCTTCTTCCTTCTCTTCTTCGGTTCCGTTCTGCTTACGCTCCGCTAATACTTTTTCTTCTTCGTTGGTGAGCAGGGAGAACGAGCCGATCTCCTTCAGGTACATGCGGACGGGATCTTCGGTGCCGACACCTTCCAGCAGTTCCATGGAGTCGAGATTGATGTCTTCCACGTCGATATCGCCGTCAACATCGGAGCCGAATTCGAAATCGTCCTTGAAGTCGTCTACGAAATCATCCTTGAAGTCATCTTTGAAGTTGTCTTTGAAGTCATCCTTGAAATCATCTTTGAAATCATCCTCGGGATAGCCGGGATCATCGCCGATGTCTCCCTGGAAAACTTCGATCTTTTTATTCTCCAGGTAGGTAATGATATAATCCATCTCGTCAGAGATATCCTGTTCCTTGAAAAAGTCCAGTACATCACTAAGTTCCAATGTACCTTTTTTCTTTTTCCCAATCTCCACGAGGCGACTGAGTTGTTCGTTTAACGCTTCTCTGTCCATTAAACAAATCCTCTCTTCGATATATTCGGGAAGCATTTCGCAGACACCAAAAAGGCGAAAGGAAACACTTTCACAGATTAAGTTATTATAGCAAGCGGCATTTTAAAAGTCAAGGTTTTACACAAAAAGTTCAGACTAAAATATGCATTGCTTTATGTTCCACTGTAATGTCCGCGCGCGTCAGGCTTCCGGCATACTCTCCGTCCACGACCCAGTCGACTTGCTGGTCGGATAAGATCGTTACCGAAGACACCTTCGCACGGATGATCTTATCGGATTCGCTCTTTGAAAGCATGGCCCAGACGATCTCGTTATACTCTACGGGACTCTTCGGTTTGCGGATCAAAGTCATCTCGAACAAACCATCATTCAGGACGACATGTTTGCCGGCCAGATCCTTAAATCCCGCAACGCTCGACGCGTTCGAGATCATGCCGAAAAGGAACTCTCCGGACACTTCCGAGCCGTCGGAAAGCCGCACCTTCAGGCGCTTCGGCTTGATGCCGGGCAGGCTTTTGATCGCTTCGATGATGTAGGCCGAATGGCCGATCGTGTTCTTCATCTCCTGCGGCGTCGAATAAGTGACCTCGGTAAATGCTCCGAAGCATGCCACATAGACGAAGGGCTTATCATTCAGGCGTCCTACATCGACCACGAGTTCGCGGTCTTCCTTCGTGCGAGATGCCGCTCCGAGGAGCGATTTCGGCAAATGCAGAGTGCGTGCGTAGTCGTTCGTCGATCCGGACGGGATGTAACCGAGCTTCGGCCGCTTCTCCTGCGGGATCGAAAGCAAAGCCGTGACCGCTTCGTTCAGCGTGCCGTCGCCGCCGCTGACGATGAGCCGGTCGAAATCCGTCGCCAGATGCTCGATCACCTTCGTGATGTGGCCCGCATACTGGGACGCGATCACCGTGCAGATAAAGCCGGCGCCGGTATAAAGGTTAACGATGTCCGAAAGGCGGCTCTTCATAGCGCCTTTTCCGGAGGTCGGATTATACACGAGTAAAAGTTTCTTCATGCCTTGTCCTCCATTTCATCGAGATGATACGGAGTAACCTGGTATACATAGTAGTTCAGCCAGTTGCTGTAGAGCGTGTTCGCGTGGCAGCGCCAGGTCAGGATGGGCGTGATCTCACTGTTGTCATCCGCATAGTAATTCTGCGGCGGCGCGATGTTCAGGCCCTTATTGACGTCGCGCTTATACTCCATGTCGAGGGACAGGCGGTCATATTCCGGATGGCCCAGAATGAAGATCTGCTTGCCGTCGCGGCTCTTTAAGAGGTACGGCCCCGCCTCGTCGCTGACTGCGAGCAGGTCGAGATTTTCCGTCTTTTCGATCTCCTCCATGGTCACGGTGCTGTAGCGGGAATGCGGTGCATAAAATACATCGTCGAAGCTGCGGACGATCGGACTTCTGCGGTCCAAAACGCGGTGCAGGTAGATGCCGGAATATTTGCCGACTTCGACCGGTACCTTATGCAGTCCGAAGTGATAATACAGTCCGGCCAATGCTCCCCAGCAGATATGCATCGTCGAGGTCACGTGACGCTTCGACCAGTCCATGATCCGCGTCAGTTCCGGCCAATAATTGACATCCTCGAACTCGATGGTCTCCAGGGGCGCTCCGGTGATGATCATGCCGTCGAAATAGCGGTTTCTCACTTCATCAAAGGTCTTATAGAACTTATTCAAATGCATGATGGATGTGTTTTTCGACTCATGCGTGGCCATACGAAGGAAGGTCAGTTCCAGCTGCAGCGGCGTATTCGAAAGCGCGCGCAGAAGCTGCGTCTCATAGTCCTCCTTCAAGGGCATCAGATTCAGGATGGCGATCTCCAGGGGACGGATGTCCTGGCTGGATGCACGCGTTTCATCCATGGTAAAGATATTCTCGGAATCCAATACTTCTCTGGCCGGAAGGTCATTTTGCACTTTGATGGGCATGGCAATCTCCTAACTCCCGTTTCAGGCGGGACCGGCGCCCGTCTTGGCGAGCGCGAGAAACTCTTCTTCACTGATCACGGGCACGCCCAGCTGGGCCGCCTTCTTATTCTTCGAAGAAGAGGATGTTGTATCGTTGTTGATCAGATAGTCGGTATTCGCGGAAACGCTTCCTGAAACCTTTCCGCCGAGAGACTCGATGTAATCGACCAACTGTTTGCGGTTCTCAAATGAATTGAGGGAACCGGTGATGACAAATGTCTTTCCGCTGACCTGCGTTTGCTCTCCTGCGCTTTCTTCCACCTGCGGGAAATGCACTTCGGCTAACAGTCGCTTCAGCAGGGCGAGGTTTTCCTCGTCACTCATATAGGCACGGACGGACGCCGCCAGGACCGGACCGATGCCGGAAACGGCAGCCAGATCCTCTTCCTTTGCATCCGCGATCGCCAGCAGATCCTGACCGAACGCGCGGCACAAAACCTTCGCGTTCGCAGGGCCGATGCCTGCGATCCCGAGCCCGTATAAAAGCGCGGCCGGCGTCGTTTCACGCGCCGCCTCGATCGCCGCGGTCAGGTTATCGAACGACTTCTCGCCGATACCCTCCAGCGCGATCACGCGCTCTTTTTGCGTATCTTTTAAATGGAACAGATCGTCCGGCGTATGAAGGGCGCCGCATCCGATCAGTTTCTCGAGCGTTGCCTCCGACAGACCATCCACATTCAACGCATCCCTACTGACAAACAGGGCAAATGCTTTCAGATGTTTGATCGGACATTCCGCCGACGGGCAATACAATTCGCGCGCACTGTTCTCCTCACGGATCTGCGTTTTCGCTCCGCAGATCGGGCAGGTATCCGGGATCGGTGTCTTACCGCTGCCGGTCAGGTTCTCCGCGATCTGGGGAATGATCATGTTTGCCTTGTAGACCCGGATCGTATCGCCGATGCCGAGTTTCAGTTGCTCCACGATCGATACATTATGCACGCTGGCGCGGGTGACGGTCGTACCCTCGAGTTCCACCGGATCGAACACTGCGACCGGATTGATGCGGCCGGTACGCGAAGGACTCCAGAAGATCTCGCGAAGCGTCGTCTCCGCAGTCTCATCCGCCCATTTGAACGCGATGGCGTTGCGGGGGAATTTCGCGGTCCTTCCCAGTGAACGCCCATATGCGATATCGTTCAAGGTAAGCACCAGACCATCCGACGGAACCGGGTTCTCCTTAATGGCGCCGGCAAAATACTTCACCTGATCCGGAACGGTATCCGAGGTGACTTTATAATGCTCGACTACATCGAAGCCCTGCTTCGCCAGCCAGTCGAACTGGTCGGTCACCAGCGTAAACTCTTTCTCGCTTCCGTCCTCTTCGGCCGAGATCAGCGCGAAGGCATAGAAGCGCACACGGCGGGCCGCCGTTACTGCGCTGTTCAGCTGACGGACCGAGCCGGAGCAGAGGTTACGCGGGTTTTTGTATTTCTCTTCCCCCTCGGGGAGGGAAGCATTGACCACGTCAAAATCATCATAGCGTATAACCGCCTCTCCGCGCAAGATGAGACGGCCCGAAAAAGGGATTTTTTTCGGCACATTGAGGAAAGTTTTCGCGTTCGGCGTGATGACCTCGCCGACTTCGCCGTTGCCGCGGGTCACTGCCTTCAAAAGTTCGTGGTTCTCGTAGGTCAGAACGACCGTCAGGCCATCCATCTTCCACGAGAGCACGCCCTCATGGCCGGCCAGAAAACCGGCGAGCGCGTCCACGTCCTTCGTCTTATCGAGGGACAGCATCGGTGCGGCGTGACGCTCCTTCGGCAGTTCGCTCATGACCTCGTAGCCGACCTTCACGGTCGGGCTGTCGGCGCGGACCATTCCGGTCTTCTCTTCCAGTGCCAAAAGTTCGTCATATAAAGCGTCATACTCGTGGTTCGGCATGATCTCCGTGCCGGTCTGGTAGTATGCGCGAGATGCTTCGTCCAGGATACGGATGAGTTCATCCATTCGTTTGATATCGTCCATAGGGCCCTCCCCTGTTTAGAAACGACGGGTCAGTTCCGTGTGCGCGACTTCGTGCGCTGCGGATCCTTTCCCCCTTTTATCATGGCATACAACTGTCTTGCGGCGGTATCCGGAACCTCCCGGACCTCGCCGACGCGCATCTTTCCGATCTCCAGATTCATGATGCGGATGCGCTTCAGACGACGCACATGGTAGCCTTCGCTCTCACACATGCGACGGATCTGGCGGTTGATGCCTTGTGTCAGGATCATGTGAAACGTGCTTTCTCCGCTTTGGAACGCGGTGCACGGGCGCGTGACTACATCGCCTAAATCCACGCCGGCCTGCATCTTCTTTAAGAAGTCTTCGGTCACGGGCGCGTCGATGGTCACAACGTATTCCTTTTCGTGTTCATTGGCCGCACGCATGATCTCGTTCGCGAGATCGCCCTGGTTCGTTAAAAGGAGCAGACCTTCACTGGTCTTATCCAGACGACCGATCGGGTAAATGCGTTGCGGGTATTTGATATAATCGATGACATTGTCCTTTTCGCGTTTTTCCGCCGTACAGACGATGCCGCGCGGCTTGTAAAACATGAGCAGGATCGGTTTTACGTTACTCTTTTTCTTCGTCAGCGGCTTGCCGTTTACGACGATGTTGTCGCGGTCCGAGACCTGCATACCGGTCGTCGCGGGCTGTCCGTTCACAGTGACCCGCCCCTCTTCGATCAGGCGGTCTGCCTCACGACGGGAGCACACGCCGACGGCGCTTAAGTATTTATTGATACGTGTCAGTTCCATGCGCATCACCTCCGTCGGATCCGAGTCCGTCTGCTATGAACATCGCGTCGCCGAAACTGAAGAAACGGTAACGCTCGCGGATCGCTTCCGCATATGCCGCCAGCACGTGCTCGCGTGTCGCCAGGGCAGACACCAGCATGAGCAGAGTCGACTGCGGCAAATGAAAATTCGTGATCAGACCATCGAGCACGCGGAAGGTGTATCCCGGGTAAATGAAGATATCCGTCCAGCCGCTGATGGGGCGTAAGGTCGATGAACCGAGCATCGACGCCGCCGACTCTATGGTACGGCAGCTCGTCGTTCCGACGCAGATGACACGGTGTCCGGTCTCCTTCGCGTGGTTGATCTTCTCCGAGGCATCTTCATCCAGCATGAAGAACTCGGAATGCATATGATGGTCGGTGATCTCGGAGACCTTTACCGGTCGGAATGTTCCCAGGCCGACATGAAGTGTCACATAGGCGATGGAAATGCCTTTCTCCTCGATCTTTTGAAGCAGTTCTTTTGTGAAATGCAGGCCGGCCGTCGGTGCCGCCGCAGACCCGTCATACTTCGCGTATACGGTCTGATAGCGGTCCTTATCCTTAAGTTCGTGCGTGATATACGGCGGAAGCGGCATCTGACCTAGCCGGTCCAGAATCTCCTCGAAGATCCCTTCGTAGAGGAAGCGGATCTTGCGGTTTCCCTCTTCCATCATCTCGACGACTTCAGCCTTCAAAAGGCCCTCGCCGAACTCGATCACGGCACCGGGACGCGCTTTCTTACCGGGCTTTACCAGGCACTCCCAGCAGTCATTTTCCAGACGCTTAAGGAGCAGCACCTCCACCTTACCGCCGGTGCCTTCCCGGCTGCCGATCAGGCGCGCGGGAATGACCTTCGTGTTATTCAGGACCAGGCAGTCGCCCGGATCCAGATAGTCAATGATATCATAAAAATGTTTGTGCTCGACGTGCCCCGTCTTCTTATCCAGAAGCATGAGCCGCGACTCCGACCGATTCTCGATCGGATCCTGCGCGATCAGTTCCTGGGGCAATTCATAATCAAAATCTTTAACCAGCACTTTGTCTTCCTCCAAAGCCTCACGGCTTAATATCCGTACCACAGATGGTACCGCAGTTTATTTCGGCCGGTCTGTCGCTTTGCGACAACCATCGCCATTTTATTCCGGGCCCGTAAAATGATCTTTCGGTCCTCGTTTTCGATCGGGCGGTTACCGAAGAAGCAGAGGTTGATCATCTCGATCGCTTCGTTAAACAGTTCTTCATTCTCTGCCAGTTCTTCAAACCACGAAACGACCTCAGCGCCGTCCGTCTCATATGTAAAGTTCCGATGTTCGATCGCCGCCAGTCTCCTCATGTCTTCGTACAGCGAAGCCACACTCTTCTTAGGGTCTCGCTGCGTGAAGTCGCGGCTTCTCTTAGCGAGCAGGAAACTTCTGCGCAGGAAGATCAGCAGGTACAAAAACAGCAGACTGCCCAGAACGATCAATATCTCCTTCAGTACCTTCCAGATGACAGGCCAGAGCAGAGGCCCGTCTTCTTTTTCGCCCGGACGCGTCGTAAGGTCTTCCCAACTACCTCCGGGAACGATCGTCGTATTGGTTCCGTTGGGCACCTTAGTGGGTACATCCTGCGTCTGGATCGCGACGGAAGTCTTCTCGCTCTGCGTAGTGCTTTCGCTCGTGGAATCTACTTGCGTAGGTACCGGAGTCGTAGGCTTCACGACCGGATGGTACGTTTTCTTCCAATCATCCATCGAACCGAAACCGGGAGTCACCTCGATCGGTACCCAGCCGAGATTTCGAAGGTAGATCTCGACCCACGCGTGCGCATTTTCCTCCGTGACATCCTGGAAAGACGATCCGGAAGGACTTAGATAAAAACCTTCCACATAACGCGCAGGGATGCCGAGCAAACGAAACATCACCGTACCTGCGCTGGCGAAATGCATACAATATCCGGCCTTCTTTTCGAACAGGAATTCATCGACGAAATCGACATCTCCCGAGATCTTTCCGGGAGTCAGGGAATACTCTGCAAGTTCTTCCAGCGTATCGCGCACATAAACGGCCGCATCTTCGTACCCGTCTATACGAACGTCCTTCATGTATTCGCGGAGTCTTTCGACACTCTCGGGAACGTTCAGGTATTCCCGAAGGATATTTTCATATATCGCATCCTCGCCGGTCTGGCCGTTCTGTCCATAATACTGAAAGAGGATCTCCGGTATCATGCGCCCTCTCACCTGGGCTTGGGGCGAGGATGTATAATTCAAAGAGCTATAAAGGGCATCATAGAAGGTATTTGCAAGTGATTCCGGGGTGTCACTGTAAGCGCCCATATAACCTTTCTCATGGAGGTAGGCATCGTACAAACGGACCAGGAAGGGCACATTGAAGTCGATCAGATCGTAGTACAGGTACTCCCCGGACTGAAAGTCTTCCTTGGAATAAGGAGAAAGAGCCGTATTGACCCCATCCTGGCGATCCGCGAAGTACGGCACGATCTTATAGCCGTCGGTGTAATCTACATTCATGATGTCGACGTGCTCAGAGCCGATTTTTAAAGAGCTTCGGAGTTTTGCGTCTCCGACGTTATCATTTGCAAGCGTATCCAGGACCGACCCGATAGACCTCATCGAACTGTACTCTCTGCGAGCCAGATCCATTCCTTCCAGGCCGGCACGATACTGATCGAGAATGATATCAGGAAGTTCGGTCCAACGTTTTCCCGTGTAGACTTCACCGACATAGCATTTAAGATACGAATAACGATTTCCCAGACCCGCCGACTTGTAGACAGAAAGAAGGACATGGTCCTTATCGGGCTGTATCGCACCGGTCGAACCCAGGTCACCGCCGCTGATACCACCGGAAGAGGTACCGAATATCTTTCCGCGCAACGACTTCAGGATCCTCTCGGGACCACCGGAATACATGAACTCCTGCGCCGGTTTGACGAACTCTGTGATCTTCTCTTCAAACAAAGTGGGAAATGCCATGGCCGCCACTGCCGTCGCCATCATGGTAACGTAGAGCGGAAAAACCGCCTTTGGAGGATGCAGACAGAATATGCCGTTTCCTTCGTCGGCTTCTCTTCCCTTTACGGTCTGATGCTTCTCTTCGATCCGCATCTGGACGCCGATCACGCCGACCACTGCAAACAGTAAAATGATCCGGATCAATGCATAGCGGTCCGGTGTAAAACCGTTCATCAGCACGAGCAGGCACGGGAACAAAAGCACCAATGCGACCGACGAGATGCGGAACTTGCGGATCAGATTGTATCCGAGCCACAGCGTCATGGGCGCAAATATAAAGGTCAATGTGATCAAACGGCCGTTCCGGAAGGCCTGGTCCGTGTAATACTTCGTGATTTCGGTCACGCGGAAGCCCTTCCAGTTAAAGCCGTAGTAATCCGCGTACCGGCGGAAGATCTCATCCAGTAAAGACTGAAGACTCGTCAGCTGGCCCTCTGCAACCATGAACTGCGAATAAACCCAAAGCACATAGATCGCGACCAGCACCAGGATCACGGGAAAATGTACGACGCGAATACTCCAGAGCAGGATGACCAGAGCCGAGATCAACGCGATGGGTAAGATCACGGCCTTCATCTCTCCGTTGAGTTCGTAGAGTCGGTTGAACGTATATACAAACACATACTGCAGCAGAAAAAGCGCCGAAAAAACAACAGCCAAATAAGCGACCATACCTGCCGCCGAAACCCGGCGCGCACGTACGATCGGCTTAAATGCTGTATCGATCTCGCGTATCTTTCTGCTTCTCATTGTATACCTTCTTTAAACGGACTTTTCGAGCCTTGATTTACATTGAATGATACTACGGATTTCTTCGCGTCTTCGACGCTCTCGAAATCCTACAAACATTCGCCATACTCTTCGCTTTCCTGCGGAAATCGGTATGGCTCATGTTTGTTCGGCTCTCAAGGTCCGACTTGGACATGCGAGCATGTCCTGTCGGGACTTTTCGAGCCTAGTATCATTCACATAACCACTAACTCTATCCCCGATAACTGGTTCATCAGGTTTTCGGAGGAGAATGTGTATTGGATGTCGCGTGCGATGATCTCCTGTTCGGGTTCTGCGGACCGCAGTGCGGTATCAGCGGACAGGATGATCAGTTCGTCCGTGACGGAGCGTTTCGCCAGCAGAAGTTCATCCTGCTCCAGGCCTTTGCTGCGAGGTCCGGTGACCACGATGAACTGACGCATGCGGTTCTCCAGTTTCGCCTCGGAGAAAACGAGCGGCAAGGGCAACTCCCCGATCGGATCGGAAGTCCGGAGGAACTCCGCAAACACTTCGTAGAGGTCATCGATCTCATAGACCGTAACTTGATGCATCTCCAACCGACGCTGGAACCACAGCAACGTAAACGGACAGCCCGCATCCAAAAGCGACAGTCCCACGGACAGTGCCATGGTCATGCGGTCGGAATACTCCTCACGCGTTTTATAATTCATATCGACATATAGGCAAACGCGGCTGCACAGCGGCATACCGAAATCCTTTACCATCAAGTCCTCCGACTTCGCGGAAAGTTTCCAATGCACGCGTTGGAGTTTGTCTCCGGGCTGCATCGAGTGAAAGCTCACGATCTCCGACGGGTCCTCTCCGACCAGCGTCGAATGGAAACGTGAGGAATTTGTTATGTCATGCCAGATGGAATTTCGGTTTTTGATCGGCATCAGTGTGTACTCCGGGAGCACGACCACCGACTGCCTTTGTTTCACTTTTCTGCTGAAGCGGAACAGGCTCAGCCAGTCGTAGACGCGGATCTTGCTGATGCGGATCTGCGCCAGTCCGCAGTATTTAAACGTTACAGGGATGCGCATGTCGAGCGTTTCATTTGCGGTCAATGTCGCGCTCAC
Source organism: Lachnospiraceae bacterium (assembly GCA_017548765.1). Lineage (GTDB taxonomy): Bacteria > Bacillota > Clostridia > Lachnospirales > Lachnospiraceae > UBA1201. The sequence continues at coordinate 30,621 of JAFYZH010000001.1, forward strand.
ACGGATCTTTTCGGACCGGCCGGATGTCAGATACGATGCAACCAGGATGCACTCTACCTTCGTGATCGAGATCGGCATGCGGTTACGCAGGCGGATCTGAAATGCCACCGGTTTATTCGGCAGCGCCGCCGAATAATTGCCCCGGATCAAATGGGCTTTAACACAAAACGATAAGATGAACGAAACGATAATGGCGATCACAGGCACGAAAACAAGAACCGATAAAACATAGATCGGTTCGTCTTGGAGATATGCGATTGCCACGCCGTAGACCACCAGGATCACGAGCAAATATATGAACAGATTTCGGTTCATCTTCTATATCCCTACTTTGTTTTCCCGCTTTCCGGCTTTTCTACCGAAGCCAGGATCGCTTCAATGATCTGATCCTTCGTTCTCTTTTCGATACGAGCTCTGGAATTCAGTAAGATACGATGTCTCACGACATCGGCAAAAATATCGGTAATATCTCTCGGTTTTACATAATCGCGTCCGGACATAAACGCGTTTGCGCATCCCATACGCATGAGGGCAATGCCTGCACGCGGGCTGGCACCGAGTTCCAGGTACGGATTCTCACGGGTAGCCGTGATCAAAGCAACGATATACTGATAGATCACGTCATGTACGAAGACCTGGTCGACCTTCGCCTGCATATCCAGTACCTGCTCTTTTGTCATCAATTCCCGAAGCTTCAACGTGCTCTCGGCAGGAACGTGCTTCGAGCGGAGGATCGAGATCTCGTCTTCATCCTTCGGATAGCCCATCGAGAGCTGGATCATGAAACGGTCGAGCTGGGACTCCGGCAACAACTGGGTACCCGCGGAACCTGCGGGGTTCTGCGTCGCCAGAACGATGAACGGCTTCTCCAATTCGTAGGTCCGACCGTCGACGGTTACATTGCCCTCCTCCATTACCTCGAGGAGCGCCGACTGCGACTTCGGGGATGTACGGTTGATCTCATCCGCCAAAAACAGGTTCGTGAAGATAACGCCGGGCATGAAACGGAAACTTCCGGCCTCTTTGTCGTATAAATTGAAGCCGACGATATCCGAAGGGAGAACGTCCGGAGTAAACTGAAGACGGTGCGCATCCAGCTGGCATACGCTTGCGATGGCCATGGCCATGGTCGTCTTACCGAGTCCCGGGATATCTTCGATCAATACATGTCCGCGTGCCAGGATGGCGCAAAGCACCTTCCGTACCACATCGTCCTTTCCGATAATGCTGCGTTTGATCTCTTCCTGAACGCTGATCAACAATTCTTCATCTGTCATTTTCGTGCATCCTTCTCGTTAGTATTTTTATGCCTCACCGGGCGTTTCGGATATAATATCTCCTTCGGACGTGTCCTCTCCCGACTGCGAGTCGCTCTCAGGCTTCTCGCGGAGCAGGCGGATCAGGCGGCCGAGTTCGTCGTCACGATCACATGCCTGTGAAAACGCACGGTTTACCTGAACCATCAGGGACATTACGTCACGATTATTCGTCATTGTATTCAAGTGCTCGCGAAGTTCATCCGAAACCGGACCATTGTAGATCTTCCAGTCGTCTCCGACCTTCTTCAGATAGAAACGGATCAATGTGGGAGCCGGGGTCTGAACTTCTTTAAATTTGATCTCCACCAGAACGTAGAGGACCATCTCATCGGATGCCAGGCCGTCCGCATTGTAGCACTTGATGCCGCGGTATCCGTCGATGATCTGTGCCTTACGCTGAAGTGTCTTCTCATCGATGGAAATGTTCTTCGGATCGTAGTAACACGAGCGGATCGTCTCGATATCGCAATCAGCCGTAGCGTTGTAGTAGGTCGTCATCAGGGCCAATACGCTCTCATCCGCGTCGTCGATCTTATACTCTACCGAGTACACCTCGGTATCCTCTACAAGGTCGGAAGAACTCTGCGACTCGTCGTCCGGATCTGTCTGTCCATCCGAACTGTTCTCCTCGGACGCATCCGTGTTCTCAGTGCCGGAAATGCTTCCGGGCGCTGTCGTTTCGTCTGTAGATGTGGGTTTTTTAGGTCCCCACCAAAAGATATACGCAAGTACTGCCAAAATTACTACACAGGCAGCTACACCGATCATGATCCACGCGAGCCGGTTGGTTTCCCGGTCTTCCTCTTCCTGCGAACTGAAGGAATCGGCCTTCTCAGGCTCTTCGTTCTTCTCAGGTTCTTCCGTCTTTGTAGGCTCTTCTTCCTTAGGCGGTTCTTCTACCTTCGCAGGCTCCTCTGCCTTAGCGGGCTCTTCCGTCTTTACAGGTTCTTCGACCTTCGCGGACTCTTCTACCTTAACGGCTTCTTCGACCTTAGCGGGCTCTTCAGCCTTTACAGGTTCTTCGACCTTCGCGGACTCTTCTACCTTAACGGCTTCTTCGACCTTAGCGGGCTCTTCAGCCTTTACAGGTTCTTCGACCTTCGCAGGCTCTTCGACCTTCGCCGGCTCTTCTGCCTTCGCAGGTTCTTCGGCCTTTACAGGCTCTTCGGCCTTTACGGGCTCTTCCGTCTTAACAGGCTCTTCGGCTTTCGCAGGTTCTTCGACCTTAACAGGTTCTTCGGCCTTTACAGGTTCTTCGACCTTTGCAGGTTCTTCAACCTTAACGGGTTCTTCGGCCTTTGCAGGTTCTTCAACCTTAACGGGTTCTTCGGCCTTTACAGGTTCTTCAACCTTAACGGACTCTTCGGCCTTTACGGGCTCTTCCGTCTTAACAGGTGTATCGCCCTTCTGCGCTTTCCGTTTCATATACGCCAAATAAGCCGCGGTAGCTTCATCATCCGGACCTGTGATCCCGAAGATCTGCTCCTCGACCTCTGCGTCGTTATTCTCTTCATCGGAGACATCCGGTTCGTCCTCGACCGGGATCTGCACGATCTTCTCTCCCTGAAGCCCTATATTCTTCAACTGTTCCGGGGTAAGCCCCGCGGAATGCTGTTTCTTTTTATTTCTTTTTTTCACTGATCTATACCACCGTAAACGGCCTCCGCTCCCTATAAGGTCACGTAAATGCCGAAATCATCATCAATTATTCTATGGAAAATGCAACCGACGCCAGGTCGTTGCCGGCATACTCTCAACAGGTACACATACAGAGTTATTATATCAGATACTGCCTCTTTTTTCAACACGCAATTCGGAAAAACGAGGCTTGACTTTTAGGTGGCACTATAGTAAAATGTTCCTTGTTCGAAATGCATCTGTAGCTCAGTGGATAGAGCAATGGCCTCCGGAGCCATGTGCGGTGGTTCGATTCCACTCAGATGCACATTAAGGTCTTCGCACAGCGCTCCCGACCGTAAGTCGGCGCTGTGCCAACCTTTCGATCCACATCTTCGAATATCCTATTTTTATCCCAGAATGAATTTAAATTGAATACTTCTCTAAGCGGTTCGTACCGCTCTTTTGTCGTACCCGGATTTTTACACAAACATTGTAAAATCGCATCAATCGGGCGCCGTCTCCCGTTTGAAATATATCGTCCACGTGACGTTAAAACCGGAGGTCTATGGACTACGAAACATTTACCGAAAACGTGCGTACGCACATCCTGCCGCTTCTTAAGCCGACGCAGAACGCAAGGCTGAAACGCATCCTGAAAAACAACGGCTGTGAATACACGTCGCTTATCATCGACACCGAGGGCGAGCCGGTCGCTCCCGCCATCTATCTCGAAGAGTTCTACTCTTCGTTTCTCGAGGAGCGCGCGATCTACGAGAACGATCCGGTCACGGACGACGACCGCTTTGACGCGATCGCGCGCAGGATCCTCATAGGCATGGAGGATCTGGAGCGTCCGGACCTGAGTGAGGATTTCATGAATTATGAGACCGTTCGGGATCGCATTTGCCTCAAGCTCGTTTCCCGCTCGGAAAATGAAGACCTTTTGAAGCAGACGCCCTATGTCGCATTCCACGATCTGTGCATTCTGTTTTTCATCCACCTGGAGATGTCGGATAAGACGTTCGGAAGCATCCTTTTGAGGGAGGAACAGTTTTTGAAGTGGGAACTCACGCCGACGGCCCTCTATCCGATCGCGTTGGAAAACACGATGCGGATCTTTCCGGCCGAACTGTGCGCGCTCCAAAGCATTTTGGAATCTCTATGCATAAAAGATCCCGACGATGAGCCGAGGGCGCATAATCGGGATACGATGAAAAAAATATGCGATCTTTCGGGGGAACCGTGGGAGGCGCCGGAGCGTCCGATGGTCCACCAATCGATGGTCTTAACAAATAAAAACAAGTATTTCGGGGCGACCGCCGTTCTCTACCCGCAGCTTCTCAACCGGATCGGGGACGCGCTGCAGGGAAGTTACTACCTGATCCCATCCAGCATCCACGAAATGTTGATCCTGCCGTCGAGCATCGGGATCAGCAGCCAAGAGATCGATGAAATGATCCGTGAGATCAATCAGACCGAAGTATCTGCCGAAGAGGTCCTCGGGACACATTGCTACTTCTTCGACCACAAGAGTTACTCTCTGGTCTGAGCATCAAGCCTTCTCCGCTTCTCTCCGGTTCTTCTCTTCGAGATTCCGGAAGAAATCTTCCAGATGCACGAGGCAGTGATGCAGCGCCTTTTTTTCGTCATCGTTTAAGTCTCTGACGATGGCACGCATCATGTTCTTATGAAAATCACGGTGATGGTGGTAAGCCTTTACCCCTTTTTCCGTAAGCGATACCAGCACGACGCGACGGTCCTCTTCACTGCGGTTGCGGTTGATGTAGCCCTTACGCTCCAGGGCGTTCATGGCTACATTGACCGTGCCCTGGGTGACGGACATTTTCCGCGCGACCTCACTGACCATCTGCGGTTTTGCTATGCCGATGGCGTCGATGATGTGCATATCGTTGTTGCTGATGTCGTCGTAATCTTTTGTGATGATCGCTTTTTCCTCGATGTGCATGATGTCATTAAACAGGCTGACCAGCACGGAATTCAGCGCCATGTTGATTTCTCGATCCTTCATCCCTTAAAAATCCCCTTTGTTACCATTTCAGGATCGTCGCACCGTAGACCAGACCCGCGCCGAAACCGGAAAGCAGGATATACTTGCCTTCCTCTAAGCGGCCTTCACGATGGATCTCATCCAGAAGCACCGGCATGCTGGCGGAGGACATGTTTCCATACCGCATCATATTCACCGGGAACTTCTCCATCGGCTCGCCGAGACGCTTGGCGACCGACTGGATTATGCGTACATTTGCCTGATGTAAAATATAGCACGAAATGTCACTCGGCGCAAGATGTGCCTGGTCCAAAACGTTCTGGATGGCCTTCGGGACCGTTGTAACGGCGAACTGGTAGACCTCACGGCCGTTCATGAAGACATGGTCGGAAAGTTTCGGGTAGCTCTCGCGGATCGCGAACGGGCTCTCGATCTCGCGGGCCTTACAGTTGAGCACCTCCCAGTTGTCGGGCTTAGTACCCTGCACCATGTAGAAGGGGCGGGTCTCGTCGGCCTCAACATAGACAGCGCCGGCTCCGTCACCGAAGAGTACACAGGTCGTACGGTCCGTCCAGTCTACGATCTTCGAGAGGACTTCGATGCCGACCACCAGTGCGCTCTTGTAGCAACCTGTGTTGATGTAAGATGCCGCGGTGTCGAGCGCGAACAGGAAGCCCGCACAGGCTCCGTTGATATCGAAGGATACGGCGTTCTTCGCGCCGATCCGCTTCTGCACTTCGCATGCCAGCGAAGGCGTTACATGATCCATGGAAATGGTGCCGATGATCAGAAGGTCGACATCTTCCGGTGTTTTACCCGCATTTTCCAGGGCGCTTAAGCAGGCGCCGCTGGCCAGATCGCAGGCAGTTTCCGTCGTGACTACGTGGCGTTCCTTGATACCGGTGCGTTCCGTGATCCACTCATCCGAAGTGTCGATCCACTTCGTGAACTCTTCGTTTTTGATGACGCGCTCGGGAATGCAGCGTCCGGTTCCTTTGATTTTTATACCATTCATGACTAAACTCCTTAAAATGCCCTGAAACGCTGATAGCGCTGCTCTGCGATCTCCTCAGGGGCTATGTTTTTATAGGCTTCCACGAAGCCGATGATCTTCTCGCGCATGTTCGCCGCGATGGCGTCTACGGTGTCCCGGTCGGCTCCGCCGAACTCGGGCAATACCTGCTCGATCACGCCGAGTCGTTTCAGGTCCTCTGCCGTGATCTTCATGGCTTCGGCCGCCTCCTGACAGCGGGACGAATCCTTCCACAGGATCGAGGCGTAGCCTTCGGGCGACAGGATGGAATAGGTCGCGTTTTCCAGCATCCACACTTCATTGCCCACGGCTGTGCCTAAGGCGCCGCCGCTGCCGCCCTCGCCGATGAAGATGCACAAAACGGGAACCTTCAGGTTCGACATCTCGTACAGGTTCTGGGCGATAGCGCTGCCGATGCCGCGCTCTTCCGCCTCCAGGCCGCAGAATGCGCCGGGCGTGTTAATAAAGCTGATGATGGGACGGTTGAACTTTTCGGCCTGCTTCATCAGGCGGATCGCCTTGCGATATCCTTCCGCCATGGGCATGCCGAAGTTGCGCTCCTTACACTCTTTGATGTCCGAGCCTTTTTCGTCCGCGATCACAGTCACGGGCTGGCCGTCGAGAATACCGATGCCGCCGATCAGTGCGTGGTCATCGCCGAAAACACGGTCGCCGTGCGCCTCCACGAACAGGTCGAAGATGCGGTGAATGTAGTCCGATGCGGACGGGCGGTTGATGTCGCGCGTCTTGCGGACCTTCGTCCACGCATCGGTCGGCTGCTCTTTACTTGCGTGCTCCTTCACGAGCTCGCTCATCTGCAAAACGGCCTCTTTATCTGCCGGCGTGTGTGCGTAATCCCTGGTCCCCTTATGGGTCACGATCAGGAAATACAACATTTTCTTTAAACGACGGCGGTCAATGATACCGTCGATCATACCATGCTCCAACAAAAACTCTGCGGTCTGGAAGCCCTTCGGAAGCTCTCTTCCGATGGTCTGCTTAATGACACGCGGGCCTGCGAAACCGATCAGTGCGCCGGGCTCGGCCAGGATGACATCGCCCAGGGTGGCGTAACTCGCTGTCACGCCGCCGGTCGTCGGATCGGTCAGGATACTGCAGTACAAAAGTCCTGCGTCGGAATGCCGCTTCAGCGCTGCCGATGTTTTCTCCATCTGCATAAGGGAAATGATCCCCTCCTGCATGCGGGCGCCACCGGAACAGCAAAACAAGAAGACGGGCAGGCGGCGACGGGTCGCCTCTTCGACCGCGCGGGTGATCTTCTCCCCCACGATGTGGCCCATACTCGCCATCATGAAACGTGCGTCGCAGATGCCGACCACGGCCGGCTCTCCATAGATGTGCACAAGTCCCACGGTCACGGCCTCATCCAGGCCGGTCTTCTCACGGGCACCCTTCAGTTTCTCTTCATACTCCGCATCCTCGAGCGGATTGCTCACCGGCAGGTCGGTAAACCAGTACTCCATGCGGTGATGATCCGCGATCATCGCGATGCGGTTCTTGGTACGCACACGGAAATAGTTTCCGCATTCGTAACACACATATTTGTTCGCGATGACTTGATCGCGATTCAATACTTTCTTACATTTCGGGCAGACGACCGTCTGCTCTTCCGCCGGCGCGGCATTTACCGAGCCCGCAGTCTGCGCGGCTGCCTCCGTCTCCTTCGGAGCCTCGGGCTGCGCTTCTGTCTCCGGCAAGATCTCGGGAACGACCATATCGTCCACCGATGTCATGCCGCCTTCATTCATACGCCCTGCGTGTATGCCCGCTGTACGATTTCTCAAAAATCCTCTCAATCCCATGATAAAACCTCCGATCACCGGCTCCTTTACATTCCGATCGCGAACGTGAGTTCTGCGGTCACGGCAGTCTGTCCGCCTACGGTCGCCACGGCCTTACCGGTGCCTACCGGTCCTTTTACCGCTTCGATCTGTACGGATAGATCCAGCACGTCGCCCGGCACGACCTTGCGACGGAACCGCGCGTTTTTGATGCCTCCGAAGTATGCGGTCTTACCTGCAAACTCGGGCAATGACAGGATCGCCACGGCGCCTGCCTGAGCCAGCGCTTCGATGATCAAAACGCCCGGCATCACGGGCTCCTGCGGAAAATGTCCGGCAAAAAACGGCTCGGTATAAGTGACTGCCTTATGACCCACAGCCGAAACGCCGGGAACCAGATCCGTCACCGTATCCAGCAAAAGGAACGGGTGGCGGTGCGGCAGGATCTGCATGATCTCGTTGATGTTCAAAGACTTCTTCTCTTCCGCTTCCATGACTGCCTCCTATGCCTCGTATCTCTTCAGGAGGATGGATGCGTTGTGGCCGCCGAATCCCAGGGAATTCGACAAAGCGTACGGCACCGCTTCCTCACGGTTTTCTTTGCAATAATCCAGATCCATCTCTTCTTCCGCCTCGGTGAAGCCGACGGTACGGTGAATGAAGCCTTCCTCCACCGTCTTCGCGCAGATGATCGCCTCGACCGCTCCGGCAGCGCCGAGCAGGTGGCCGATCATGGACTTCGTCGAGTTGACGCGGATCTCTTTCGCATGCTCACCGAAGAGCAGCTTGATGGCGCGGGTCTCGAACAGGTCGTTGTAATGTGTGCCTGTTCCGTGCGCATTGATATAGGTGATCGCATTCTTATCGACCCCGGCATCTGCCAGCGCATTTTCCATGGCGCGTGCTGCGCCCTCACCACTCTCCGCGGGGGAGGTGATATGATATGCGTCGCAGGAACAGCCGTAGCCGACGATCTCTGCGTAGATCTTCGCACCGCGGGCCTTAGCGTGCTCGAGTTCCTCCAGGACCAGAACGCCGCTGCCTTCACCCATGACGAAACCGCTGCGGTCTTTATCGAACGGCAGGGATGCGCGCGCCGGATCGGTCGCGGGGGAAAGCGCCGTCATCGATGCAAAACCGGAAATGCCGAAAGCGCAGACTGCTGCTTCGGTACCGCCCGCCAGCATCACGTCCGCCTCGCCATGCTCGATCGAGCGGAAAGCCTCGCCGATGGCGTTCGTGCCACTCGCACAGGCGGTAACAACATTTATGTTTTTGCCTTTCAAACCATAGCAGATGGCAACATTGCCCGCCGCCATGTTGGAGATGAGAAGCGGCACCATCAGCGGCGAAACGCGCTCCTGTCCCTTCTCCATCTGGTGCGCATGCTCGCGCTCCATGCACTGCATGCTTCCGATACCGGAAGAGATGCTGCAGCCCACGCGGTAAGGATCTTCTTTCTCCATATCCAGTTTGGAATCGTTAAGCGCCTGGCCCGCCGCAGCTACGGCGAACTGGCAGAAACGCTCCATGCGTCTGGCCTTCTTCGGATCCATGTATTCCTTCGCGTCAAAATCCTTCACTTCCGCCGCCATGGTAACGCGGCTGTCTTTATTCTCGAAGGCAGAGATCGGCGCAAAACCGATGGTCCCCTTCTTTACTTCGTTCCAGAACGTATCGACGTCCTTGCCGATCGGCGTGATGGCGCCCATACCGGTGATCACGACTCTCTTACTCATTTTGTTTATACCCTCCTAGTTACATGGCCATGCCGCCGTCAACGCACAGCACCTGGCCGGTGATGTAATCGCTCTCCTCCGAGCAGAGGAAGGCGACTGCATTCGCAACATCCTCGGGCTTTCCGCCGCGCGCCATCGGCACCTTCGAAAGGATGCCCTCTTTCGCCGCGTCGGAAAGAGCGTTCGTCATGTCCGTCGTAATAAAGCCCGGAGCCACTGCATTGACCGTGATGTTCCGTCCCGCAAGCTCCCGGGCCGCGGTCTTCGTCATACCGATCACGCCCGCCTTTGCCGCGGAATAGTTCGCCTGACCCGCGTTTCCGATCACGCCGGAGACCGAAGAAATGTTGACGATCTTACCCTTACGCTTTTTGATCATGCCACGGATGCAAGCCTGCATCACATAAAATACGGCCGTCAGATTCGTGCGGATGACCGCGTCGAAATCCTCCGGCTTCATGCGAAGCATCAGTTCATCGCGGGTAATGCCCGCGTTGTTTACCAAAATGTCGACGGCCCCGTATTCTTTCTGGATGGTGTCCACCATCACGCTCACCGCTTCCGGATCGGAAACGTCGCACTGCATCGTGTACGCCTTGCCGCCGGCCGAAGCGATCTGCGCCGCCGTTTCCTCGGCAGCCGCCTTCGACCCGTTATAATTGATGATCACCGTGTGCCCCATGGCCGCCAGTTTCTTAGCGCATGCGGCGCCGATGCCCTTACCCGCGCCAGTGACCAGCGCGATCTTACCTGTTTCCATACTGTACCCCTTTTCGCTTATGAGGTGTTAATCCTCTGCCTTCAGATATTCGATCACTGCCGGCAGGTCTTCGTATTTCTCGAGGGAAATGACCTTCACAGAGCCGTCGATCCTCTTCATGAAACCGGACAATGTCTTACCAGGACCGATCTCTACAAACTTCGTGACGCCATCGGCGAGCATGCGCTCCACGCACTGCTGCCAGCGCACGGAGGACGATACCTGACGAGCCAGAAGATCGGTGATCTCCTCTTTCCTGCTTACGACATCCGCCGTCACATTCGAAAGATAGACCGGGTCCGGATCCTGCAGTTTCAGCTGCTCCAGATCTCCGCGCAGAAGCTCGCCCGCGCCTGCAAGTAGCGGCGAATGGAAGGGGCCGGAAACCTTCAGCGGAAGGCAACGCTTCACGCCGCGCTTCGTCAATTCCGCAGCCGCAGCATCGACCGCTTCCTTCTCACCGGAGATAACGATCTGACCGGGGCAGTTATAATTTGCCACGCAGACGACACCCGGGGTCTCCGCGCATACGCTCTCGACCAGCGCCTGCTCCGCGCCCAGTACTGCCGTCATGCCGCCGCCCGTCGGGTAAGCTTCCTGCATGTAGCGTCCGCGATTGCGGACGATGTTGTACGAGTCCATCTGTTCCATCGCGCCGGAGGCTACGACGGCCGCATATTCGCCGAGGGACAGGCCCGCGTAAGTATCGGCCGAAAAGCCCTTCGACTGCAGTGTACGCAGCATCGCCAGTTCCGTCGTGAACATCGCGATCTGCGTATACATGGTTTGGTTCAGTTGTTCATTTTCCGTGAAGCAGATATGCGCCAGGTCCAGGCCGGTCATCTGACTCGCTTCCTCGTAGACCTTACGCGCAACCTCCTCGTTTTCATAAAAATCCCGGCCCATTCCGACATACTGACTGCCCTGTCCGGGAAAAATAAATGCGATCTTACTCATCTTTGCTCCCATAAGCGGTCGGCCTGTGCTACCAACTGTGTGATGATCTCTTCACAGGTCTTCGGCTCTTTGATCATGCCCGCGATCTGGCCGGCCATGACGGTTCCGTTCGTCACGTCGCCGTCGATCACGGCTTTTCGCAGGGTGCCCAGCGTGAGCTGCTCCAGCTCCTCGAACGGTGCGCCCTCCTGCTCCAGTTTCAGATAGGCCTTCGTCATGTCGTTGCGCAGGCAGCGCACCGGATGGCCGGTCGAAAGGCCGGTGATGACCGTATCGATATCTTTCGCCTTGATCACGCGGTTTTTATAATTTTCATGGACCTGGGCTTCCTTTGCGACCAGGAAGGCTGTGCCCATCTGCACGCCCTGTGCGCCCAGCATCAGTGCCGCGCAGAGTCCGCGTCCGTCCGCGATGCCGCCCGCTGCGACTACGGGGATGTCGACTGCGTCACATACCTGCGGTACCAGTGCCATGGTCGTCGTGTGGCCGATGTGTCCGCCGGCTTCCATACCTTCGGCGATCACCGCATCTGCGCCCTCGCGCTGCAGCAGTTTTGCCATCGCTACGCTCGCTACTACGGGCAATACTTTCACGCCCGCGTTCTTCCACATTTCCATATATGCCGCCGGAGAACCTGCGCCGGTCGTTACGACCGGAACGCCCTCTTCGACGATGATCTTTGCAACCTCCGGCGCATTCGGGTTCAGCATCATGACATTGACCCCAAACGGCTGATCGGTGAGTTTTTTCATCTGACGTATCTGATCACGTACCACTTCCGGCGGTGCCGATGCGGCCGCGATGATACCGAGGCCGCCCGCGTTCGAGACCGCGCTTGCGAGGTGATACTCTGCGACCCAGGCCATACCGCCCTGGATCACGGGATAACGGATCCCAAGTAAATTCGTAAGCTTCGTCTGCATTGGATCTCTCCTTATTACAGGGACACACCCTTCTTCTCAAGATATGCGGCAACGTCGCCGATGGTCTTGACTTCGTTGAAATCTTCTGTGGGGATGGTGATCCCGAAAGTCTCCTCGAGCTGCATCACAAGCTCATACAGATCCAGGGAATCTGCGCCCAGATCGTCCTTAAAGCTGGTAGCCTCGGTAAGCTCCTGATTTCCGCAGTCAAGCTGCTCCTTTACGAGTTCGATAATCTTCTCAACCATGATAGTCTCCTTCTGCCCTCATCGGGATTTTGTGTGATATTCCAAAGCTTTGCTTTGAAATTCAAATACTTTGACTTTCAAATAATATCATGTTCAAAGTGTTTTGTCAAGAGATTGTCAATCTTTTTTATTCGGACACAAAAAACGACCCGCGGGCGTTTCTGCCCTGCGGGTCGTTTTGCATATATCAGACTGTACCATTATTGCGATCAGTCTACGGTCTTATAATTCGAGATATAAAGGCGGAACTTCTCCGTGAGCAGCTCGTACTCAATATCATCCTCTGTATAGTAATGAAACAGTTCCTCTTCATTTTCCAGTTTGTTCTCTTCGATCAAACTTTTCTTAAGTGCTTCTATCTCGCTGTCTTCGACCTTAATTTCATTTTTCTGGCAGATACCCAGGATCGTGAGTTTCTGAAGTGCATACTGTGCGCCGTTTTCCTTCAACATAGTATCGACCTCCGCCTCGGTATAACCGGCATTTTCCAGATAGGTCGCACGGTCGATGCCGTAGATCGCGCACATCTGATCGATTCGGTAGTACTGTTGCTTAACGTATTCGTTGATCAGGCCTTCGTGCTGCTTCTTCTCTTTTACGGCAGACAGGATCTTCTTTGCGATGAACGAATCATGGTAGTACGCACGGATCTCGCCTTCTACTTCATCGCTGTAGGCCTTAAACGTAGGATACAGACCTGCAGACTTCTCATCCAGTTCGGCATCCGTCACCGTCGGAAGTGCCTTTACCGCTTTGATCGTCACCTTGAATACGGCAGGCTTTCCTGCGAGGTCGGTGGCACGGTAGTCCTCGGGAAATGTTACATTCACATCAAACGTTTCGCCTTTTTTCTTTCCGATGATCCCATCCTCAAATCCGGGAATGAATGATTCGGAACCGATACCAAGCTCTCTGTCCGTGTCCTTACCACCGTCGAAGGCAACACCGTCGATGAAGCCTTCATAATCGATAACGACTGTGTCTCCGCCCTCGACCGGACGATCCACCTCTTCTAAAGCGTAACCATACTCGCTCATCAACGCAGTATTAATGTTGTATTTTACGACTGCATCGCTGACTGCAAGATCCTCGGTCTTGATCTTCAGATCATCGATCTCGGAGAAGTCAACATAGTCAAACACGTCGATCGAATCCAAAGGAACAACTACTTCACGCTGATCATACGTAGGATATTCGATCGTCGCCCCGGTCTCAGCGTCCGTCCCCTCTTCGGTGGGAGCTGCCGTTACTTCCTCTGTCGAAGCAGCCGTGCTCGTCTCTTCTTTTTCGGTTTCGGACGGCGTGGTATCTGCAGCCGTCGTGTCTGCAGCCTGGGCAGTCGTGTCTGCCGTCTGCGCCGTCGTGTCTGCGACCTGCGCCGTCGTGTCCGCCTGCGTAGGATCCTCCGTACGCTTAGCGCACGCAGTGACCGATAATGCCAGAGCGGAAACCAGGGCTGCCGCCGTTAACTTCATTTTTTTCATTTTCTTACCCTTCCATATATCGTATTCTCGACATCGTTTACCGATGTTCGGGGTCTGCGGATCATAATATACAAAATCCACGAGACAGTATAACACACATTTTTGAAATTGAAAACTGTTTTTTAAAAGGACACACTGCCTGGACCAGGGTCCTACGTCTCTTTCAGATGCACCGTCAGGATGTGCCTGGTAGGCCAGAATTCGTACAGATAGATCGTATTTACCTTACCTTCCATCGCCGGAAAATCCAGCATGACCTGCTTCAGCGCCTCGGCGATCACGTCCGGTTTATCGATCAAAAAGGTCGTATGCGCTGACCAGCGGAACACGTCCTTATTATCCGGAAAATGATCCTTCAGCGCCAGCATCTCCTTGCTGACTTCGGGCGCAACGAACAGAACGTCGTTTTGCGGAAGCCGGAACAGACCGACATGGTTGAATGCAACATCGAACGCGGGAAATGTATCCGCCAACTTCGTAAGACGCTCCTTCAACTCCTCCTCTCGCTCCGTGTCATACGACCCCAGCGTAAAGTGCATGGGAATGTCCTTCGTCTGGACGCCGGAAAACCCGGCTGCATACAGATCCTTTTGAATGCCGGACAGACGGGCCTCCGTCGCATCGTCATAACCGGCGAGTACACATATCATTTTATTATCCATGATCCTATCTCCCTCGTTTCATTACTCCATAGCCTTCCGGACGTCCTGATAGATGACCTCTGGCACGGATCCGTCCTTAACCGGTGCGAGCACAAAATCCGGATCAGTCTTCGATCGCGGCCTCTGCCTCTTCGATCGTAGCATAACCATAAAGCTGCGCCGTCCGCAGCAGGATCGCCTTCGACAGGTTCTCACCGTTCTGCGCCGCCTGGGCCGTCATGCGCCCGAAAAGCGTCAGCGTCTGCGGTGAATAGGTCGAGATCTCGCCGCGCAGATACGTCTCGTACGAGGTGCGCCACATCGTGTCCTCGGAAGTGTGGATCACGCGCGCCTGTCCGGCAAATTTCGGGTACGCCGCCGCGACTTCCTCCATCCAGCCGACGTAGATCGCAACGATCGCCTCGCGGATCCTTATCTGGTCTGCATCCAGTGCGGGCAATGCATCCCGGATCTTTGCATACTCTTTAGGCGCGGTGCTCTCCATCATCCGGCCGTATTTCTCCGTGATCAGATTGCGGCCTTCCGCCTTTGCCGCCAGCAGGTCCGAAAGATAGGACTCGAGCAGGTCGGCCGGCCAGGTCTCGTACTGGCTGCGGCGCATGATCGAGAAGGTCTCCCAGTCATCCTGGCAGCCGGCGCGCCCGCCTTCGTTCTGCGTCAGGTCGAAGGCTTCCCACTCAAGCTCGATGATCGACATGACGGCGGCCTCCTTCGGAGCCATCGCATCCGCCTTCGCAGAAAGCATCCGCGCGACATCCATAAGTCCGATGGTGCCATTATTCAGTTTCGCATCAGTCTCTTCATCGATATAACCGCCCCGCCTAAAGAGCGCATATGCCTTAACGATCACTGCGTCGATCGAAGCCTTCGTCGCCTCGGCGTCATCGGTGTGTTCAAACAGAGCCGCGATCGCAGATGCGAAATCCGCGTCGATCTCGGTCGTGCTGCGGTATAGCCACTTCATATAGGGCGCATAACGGTTCGCCATCAGGTGCAGGAAGCGCATGGATGCGGTCGCAAAACGGTCCAGATAGAGGCGCGCCGTCACCACATCGCCGCGCTGAAACGCGCGCATGCAGTTGTACGGTCCGCTCTGCTCCGTCAGACCGAGCTGCTGGGCGATCCTGCGCAGGAGCACGGTCTCCGGGTAGCCGTCCTTCAGCTGCTTAAGCTGTCGGGAAAATGCCCCGCTGCCATCGTAGAACACGTCTCCGTTGGTCGCCTGTGCCAGGCCCTCCTCGGACACGGCCAGCCATTCCTCCTGTGTCGCGGGAACCTTCGGCAGGCCGAACATGCGCCGGAAGAAATCCGAAGTCTTCATCACGCCAACGCGGCCCTCCGTCTCATTGGCCGAAGCAAAGCGCGTGTAGCCCATGTAAGTCGGAGGCAGCAACGCATAGGCCGTGCGGAGCTCCTTCTCCTGCTCCTCGCTCACGCTGTCATCGATCCAGATGCAGAAGCCCGGACC
Source organism: Lachnospiraceae bacterium (assembly GCA_017548765.1). Lineage (GTDB taxonomy): Bacteria > Bacillota > Clostridia > Lachnospirales > Lachnospiraceae > UBA1201. Next base: position 46,644 of record JAFYZH010000001.1, read on the forward strand.
GAAGTCGTGGTCGCGAGAAACCTTATCGTCATAGCCGAAGCATTCCGAGCCCTCGCCCATCAGGCCGCAGGCGATCTGCGGAAGCCTCGTCTTGAAATTTCGTTTATAAATCGGCAACCAGAACGCACGGTAATACCGCCGGCAGATCTCCATGCCGGACAGGCTCTCATGATACTCCCGTGCCGTCGTGCCCATGCCACGGTAGGCCTCCTCGAGATGCTCCGAAACGATCTCGTGGAAGTTGTTTGCGCCCATGTGGAAACGAATCTCGGAAAGGGCCGTCTCATAATACTCCGCCGCACGCTCGTACTCTTTGCGCCGCAGGCAGAGGTCACCCATGCCCGAGAGCGCCGCGCTGTAGTGGAAGTCTGACGGCGTCAGTCCGGTGAAGAACGAAAGCGCCTGCGTTAACAGTTCCTCCGCCTCCGCGTCCTGGTCCATGTGCTGTTTGGACAATGCGATATTCGTCAGGGAGATCGCTTCCTTCGTGGAAAGATCCTTCACACGCTCGGCGTTCTGTGCCTCGCGTGCTTCCTTCAGGTTCTCCCGCACGATGGCGAGCGCCTTCTCGCCTTCACTCGCCGCGCTGACAAAATCACCCTTCTCCTGCAGGAGCAGGCTCAGGTTGTTCTGCAGACT
>JAFYZH010000006.1 GCA_017548765.1 Lachnospiraceae bacterium
AACATTGCTCGGAAGGGTCCAGGGCGTCGTCGTCCAGGCCAGGATGTACTCATTCTCCTGTCCCTTCACCTTAAAGCGAACGATCGCCGAACGCTCCTTCACATCCTTATATCCCTGAGCCACCTCGTGGGAAGACAGAGGGGTTCCGCAGCGCGGGCAGTAGGGAACGATCTTGAAGCCCTTATACAGCAGGCCGCGATCCCAGATCTTCTTCAGCGCCCACCACTCAGACTCGATGAAATCATCATGATAGGTAACGTAGGGATCGTCCATATCCGCCCAGAATCCGACGGTATAGGAGAAATCCTCCCACATTCCCTTATACTTCCAAACGTTTTCCTTACAACGCTCGATGAACGGCGCCACGCCATACTGCTCGATCTGCTCCTTACCATCGATGCCGAGCTCCTTCTCGACTTCCAGTTCGACCGGAAGTCCGTGGGTATCCCAGCCCGCCTTACGAGGCACTTCGTAGCCCTTCATCGTGCGGTATCTCGGGATCATATCCTTGATGGTACGGGTCAGCACGTGGCCAATGTGCGGCTTACCATTTGCAGTCGGCGGTCCGTCATAGAACATATACTGCGGTCCGCCCTCACGCATCTTCATGCTCTCTTCAAAGATGCCGTTCTCTCTCCAGAACTTCTCGACCTTCTTTTCGTTCTCAACGAAACTCAGGTCCTTCTCCACTTTCTGATACATAAGAATAACCTCCTCGTATAAGGTCCGCCTGTCGGACCTTATACGTGAGAAATTATCCTCTGAATGAAGTGCGCCAGCACTGAATTCGGAATAATTTCGAACATATAAGGTTTGCAGGGCAAACCTTCCTCATATAAGGTCTGCAAAGCAGACCTTATAAAACAAAAAAATCCCCGTCCGAAATCGGACGAAGACTGCTCCTTCGCTGTACCACCAATTTACCGGTATCGGCGCAAACGGTCATAAACCTTCCGCGCGAATACGTTCCCTGTAACGAAGGGAAACGGCACAGCCTACCTGCCTAAAGCCATTCAGCCTGCGACTTAGGAGTGATCCTGCCTGCAAACGTAGGCGCCGGCTTTCACCTGCCCCGGCTCTCTGTCGTCTCGTTTTTGCGGCACCCTCTCCGTCAAAGTCTTTACTTCGGTCTGAAATCCAGACCTATATGGAAATGAAACACCCGGAAATACCTTTCCATGTTCCATTTATCCCATAGTATAGTCATAAAAAACCTCCTTGTCAAGCGGTTTTGCCAAGGAGGTCTCTATTTATTTTTTTGCTTCATTCTTCGAACTGTTGGTATATTAATAACTCCCGGCTTCATCCATGGCAAACTTTATTGCATTTTCCGGTCTTCCGTTCCAGAAATCATCCGCAGAGAGATAGCCACAGGTAGAACCATCGATCAATCCATAAACACAATCCCCGATAAAACAACTCGGAAGAAATTTAGCAAAGGGCATCTTTACCTTCTTTACCACTTCGCCGGTATCATCATTGACCAGCCAATACTCCTCCTGTTCGATCACGTCACAGAAGACGAAGCCTTTATCCGTTCTGAGCGCACCTTTGATCGAGAAGTCCAATTGAAGTATCTTCTCCCCATTGTATCGGTAAAATGCTCCGTTCTCTCCGGCTTTATTGTATGCATAGAAATCATCGCGGAAAAACAGCGAAAAATCCTGTTGATGCTCCATGAAAAGCTTTATTTCGCCGGTGGCAGTATTGTAATCGTATATGTCTGTCCAGGCGTGCTTCGGTAATTCCGCAACATATTCTTCTAATGTCATTCCATTCAAAATCTCATCCAAGGGAATGCCATTATTTACATCCAACGGAATGCCATTCACTTCTCTAATCGGGCTTACATAGGGCAGATCGTTATACGAATAGCCGATATATACATGTTCACCACATACTACTCCCTTGGCAACATATGCGCTGTAATCTTCTCTTCGGAATATCTCCGTAACTTTTCCGGTAGTAAGATCAACACTCACAACTCCGCCGGTTTTTTTCTGCTTTGTTTCCCCAATGACCCAGCGTGCCTCGCCGTTATAATCCTCCACCTCAGTCACGTCATATTGAGTGCTATAATCTACAAAGATCGCCTGATCCGAGAAATACACATTATACGGTTCTAAGATATATCCGGGTATCTTTGCGATCACTTTTCGATTTTCTCCCTGGCAATCCGATACACAGATTTCATTCGAATAATTCAGAAAATACAAATGATCTTCTTTGATCATCACGGGAAAACGCGAGATCTCATACGCAATACACCCCTGCTCCAGAATCTCCCCGGTCATGCTTCTCTTCGTTTCCTTATGCTCGCACCCGGGATCGAAACAGTATACAAGATCCTGCTTCGTAGCCACATCAAAAATCTGCAAGCGACCATGGTGGTCATGATAGAGCGCATAATCCTTCGTCAGGAATGAAGCGCCATGCATCGGAGAGCATTCAAACCACCTGCTGTCATTATTCAATGAAGTATCCGCAGTTGCAGCTTCCGTCGCTGCAGAAGTTTGGTTTTCCTCTGTGTTCGCATCCCGCGTAGATGATCCCGTATCGTCGGTTTTTCCGCATGCAGTAAGCAGTAATACAAAACTCAATAAAACGATAATCCTTTTCATCGTTTCTTTTCACCCCGCTTCGAATAAAACATCATCCCGCTCAGCACCTTTCAATGGAGCGGGATGATTCTTTTATGAGTGGTCACATCCTTAGTAATCATGATCCTTCGTCCACTCTTCCAGTTGTTGGTTGATCTTGTCGTATATTTCGCTGTTATCCTCCAGATCAGCAGAATAACTCTCCAAAATATCGGGAAAATTCGGGTTCACGATGCCAATGCCGCTTATAGAGTCTCTGGAAGTTATCATTTTGCCGATTGTTTTATCATTCATCTGATACACCCGATATAATTTTTCTATATCTTCCTTTGATAATTCGGGCATAAATCCGGTCAGTTTATCTGGCGTATAAGTTTTAATCATCTCTGTTTCTTTATCCCATTCCTCTACGCTCACCTCACCATAGCCAATCAATGAAGCGATCTCAGGATCTGAAAAGCATGCGCCGAGAACCTGCAGCGCCAGTTCCTGTTTCGAAGAAAAAGCACAAACACCAAACGCCCCTGAATTAATAGTAAAAACATAAGGACTCAACACATACCGGGTATATCCTGCCGCCGATCCGTTTAGTTGTTTGTCGGTAATATATGCAAAAACGTCATCTGCCAAAATATCCGAAGAAGCCCACGACACAAATCGCCCCGTCATCATATCGCTGTGTACATCCAGCAGAAGGTCCTTCAACCTGTCATCTCCGCACAGGTCGTCAAAAGTCTTAGAAGCCGTATCATAAAACAAAGAGTTTCGGCATATAAAGCCCAAAAAAGGGCATAGACGGGCCGAACCTAACGAGTCTGAACCAATGATCGGGCGTTCTGCGGTACTCCCCTCGCAAATCTGTCTCAAAGACTCATACGAACCATCGAAAGACTCTTCAAATGCATTCTTATCACGATCGTTGACATAGATATACTGATCATACGATCTCTGTCTCATTCGCTTTGGAACTGTATATATCTTTCCATCTATTGTCACTTGTTTCCACTCGATATCACAGTAACTGTCCTGAAGTCTCTTTCCCGTCTCTGTTTTCAAATAATCATCGAGCGGAAGCACCTCTGCCGTAATAAAATCGACGGCATCATATATTCCATATTGCCAGGGTGCTACGGCCATTATATCGGGAGGTGTACCATTCTGCTTTTGCTGTTCATACCATGTCCTATATGTTTCTCCGCCTTCTACATCAACAAAATCAATTTCGCAATCAATCCCATTTTTATGTAAGAAACTGATAATCTCCGCCCGGGCTTTTGCATCGATATATGGAGATAGCCCAACTGCCCAAACCAGATGGGGAGAATCATTACTCAAATCAGAAGTTGTATCTTTCTCTGTCTCTACTATCCCTGAACTCATCTCAGGAAGGGAACTGTCGGCTTCGTTCATAGCGGTTTCCGATGGTGCCGCCTCCGTAGAAGAAAGTGAGGCAACAGAATCGTCCGACTCCGAAGGCTCACTTTTTTCACGGCACGCCGTCAGAGCCGCACAAATAAGCATCAGGGAAATATAGAACCATGTGATTTTTTTCATATGCACTTCTCCCAAGATAATAGTCCAAACTCATAGTCTCTCTTATTGAGCTATTGTTGTAAGGTTTGTGTACGACCAACTTCCCTGGCCATACCATACATAATGATTGGAGATAACCTTGTAATATAATCGATTTTGTACAGTATCCGGAATGACAGTTGAAGCACTCTGGCTATAGTATGACATATATACTGTATCCATATTATCATCAACGTAGTCCACCCAATAAAACGTCGCATCTACATAAGTATTTGCTGTAGTGGGAAACTGATACCCCTCAATGTACGTCGTTGTTGTCGCACTTGCATATGACTTACTCGGACTGATATAGTTTATGCCTTTTGTGTGAACCTCTCCAATTGAACCCAAAGCTTCATTACCATATCCGTAAACCCAGCAGGCCGACAGGACAAGTGCAGTTGCAAGGACCGATAGCAATACAATCTTCTTAACTTTTCTCATAGTCTAACCTCCCAAAAAATATAAAAGTTATCACCGATACATCATCGGAAGCAAAATCGACTTAATTATTCGTTTGCTTTCGGTGATACTCCTAAATGATAAATTTATTATAGGTGATAATTTAATCTATGTCAATCCATATTTTCACTTTTTGATCTTTTTATATCATACCATTGCGGTATTCCGCAGTAATGTGCCCGTGTAATATTTCTCCTGAAAATGGATCGCCTCCAGGATCTCTTCATCAGTGTAGTCGGATCCGTCCAGAGAAACGATCCATTTATCTTCCACGTCATCGAGACGATGGTAGATGGCGATCACGCGGCCTTCAAATGTTTCTAAGGGCGCGTCGGCTCCGAGCACGTACACGTCCTGCTCCTCTCCGTCCGGTGCGAAAACGCCTTCGACATAGCCGTAATTGATAGGGTAGATCATGTCGGGATAGTCGGGATGGGCGCTGCCGAGCGGGCGGTCAATGACCCCTTTTACGATCGTTCCGATCGCATCATATTGCATAGGATGATCCTCCATTTATTCCGTTTATACATTCAGCAACATGCTCATCAGCGGGATGGTCGCCACCGAAAGTAAAGTCGTTATAGCGACCGCGCGAGCTGCGAGTTCCTCGTTTTTCCCATACCAACCGGCCATCATGGCAGTCATGCTGCCGACGGGAGTTGCCAACATGATAAAGCATACGCCGAGCAGATCGCCGCCGATGTTGAAGAGACGCAAGATCGCAACGCCGGCCAGCGGGATGAGGCCCAGTTTGATCACCGAGAAGATCAACATCCGCACATCGGTAAACAGTTCCTTCAGGTTCATTTTGGCAAATGAATAACCGATGACGATCATGGAAAGCGGAGCCGTCAGTCCGCTGAGCGAATCGATGGTCTTCACCAGAACCGGATGCACCGGGATGCTGAAAATATAAATGATCAAAGCGAGTATTCCCGCATCCACACCGATATTAAAGATCTTCTTCCATCGGATCCCCCCACGTAAGAAGGACTCGCCTGTCATCTGGGAGATACCGTAGGTATAGATCAGGATGTTGTACGGGAACAGAAAGATCGACGCATACAAAAGCGCTTCTTTACCATAGGCGGCCTCGATGACCGGGAAGCCCATGAACCCGATGTTGGAAAAAATCGTCATCAGGCGATAGGTCGGGAACGAGGCGCGGTCCACCTTAAGCAGGTGGGGAAGGATAAACGCCAGCGCGATCAGGCAGGCGTACAGGACGATCGAGATCAATGCGACCTGTAGGAGTTTGGATTTATCGGAGCCGCTGTGATCCGCGGCCGCGGCCGAAAGGACCAGGCAGGGGTTCGCGACATTGACCACAAGAGCGGAAATATGCTTCGTGGAAGCGTCGTCCAGAAGTTTGATCTTGTTGCATATAAAGCCGACGGCCATAATGATGAGCAGGACTGTCATCTGATTTAAAAGTATCATCGTTAATCCCAAGGTTTGGCTGGCAAACCTTCCCTTCTAAGCGGTAAATAGTAAAAGAGAAACCCGAACACGCGTGCACGCACGCGCATTCGGGATATGAAACTATAGTTTGAAACCGGTGCCTACGAACTGGGCGATCGCGCGTCCCGTATCATCCGTGATATCGACGTTGACGACCATACTCGTTTTGCCGTCTTTGATGCATTTTGCGGTAGCGGTGAGTTTCTCGCCTTTCGGGGCGCTCAGGTAGTTGATGGATACCTGCATCGCGACCGTGACCTTATGGATGTTGTTCGATGCTGCGGCAAATGCGTAGTCGGCGAGCGTGAAGATCACGCCGCCCATGACACCGCCGTACGCGTTTCTATGGCGGGATGTCAGGACCACACTGCAGACGGCATAGTCCTCACCGAGCTCGTCCAGGGTCATTCCGTTTTCCGTCGCGAAACGATCCTGTGTAAAAAAGGCCTGCGCCTCTTCCAAACTTTGAAATGTACTCATAGTCAAACTTTCACTTTCTTTACGGGTGCTGCGAACGGGCCGGGAAGAACGGAAAGTCCGCGGTGGTCTCCCAGGTAGTCGGTATCGAAGATGATATCGGATCCGTCGTTATTCTCGAAGCGCTGCTCGGGCTCGAATGCGATGCCGAGCGTCTGCGTCGTGATGAGCGGGCAGTTGAAGTCCGAGATGAAGTCATAGAGGTTCGTCTCCAGAACGGGAGCGCCGTCCTCTTCTTTTACTTCCACGGTCACCGGCGCGGTGCTGAGCAGGTTGTGCTTCTCGTGGCAGTACGCCTTCGCGCCGCCGAGGTAAGCATTGCCCTCGGACCATACCGGAAGCGCAGAGAAATGGTATTTCGCCAGCGCGCCCATGTCAGGGGTCTCGCTTTCCATGTCGAAGTGAGAGATCCACTCTTCGTAAGTCGGATATGCGTCCATCACGTGGGTGCCGACCTCGAGGTTCTCGTGGTTTTCGGTCATCTGGCTGCCGTCCGGCCACTTCTGAACGAAGATGTTGTTGTAGAAACGATCGTCGCCGTGGAGGATCGTCATGAAGCCCATAACTTCGGTGCGGTGCGGCATGTGGTACGGGGTGTAGCGCTGACGCAACACGCCGTCCGTGATGTTGTCCGTTCCGCCGCCGACGGAGGTAAAGGAACCGCAGATCAGGTTGTGGACCATAGCCACACCCTCGGTCGCCATGCGGAGCGATACCTCGGAAAGCAGAAGGTTGTTGTCGATCAAGGTCGGGCCGTGGCCTACCTCGACGAAGATATCCTGGCACATCATGCCGCCGGGCAGCTGCTTAGCGAACGCCGGGCGCTGGTTGCAGCACAGCAGGTTCTGCGAGATCCGCGTTCCCTGTGCTTCCCAGTCGGTCCAGATGCCCATGGTGCAGTGATGGATATAATTTCTGCGCATCGTCACATCGATCGCCGCGTGGAGCTTGATACCGGCGATCTCGGCGCCGCCCAGCTCCATCATGTTGTTGATGTGGTGGATGTGGTTGTCTTCAATAACGGAGAATACACCGCCCATACGGCCGATGATGCCGCCCTGCTCGCAGTGGTGGATATTGTTGCGGCGAATGATGTGGCTGCCCACTCTCCGCTTCGACCAGCCGTGGAACTGTCCGCGGCAGACCGCGTCGCGCTCCATCTGGGTGGGGCTCTTTACATGCTTGTAGGTGAAATAGTGGTCATTGGCCGGATCGAAATACTTACCGAGGGAGATACCTGCGCACTTGCTGTTTGAGATATCGCAGTCCTCGATGATCCATCCCTTCGACCAATGCGGGCCGATCATGCCGTCCTGGAACGCGGCCGGCGGTGCCCACGTGGTAGCTGCCTTCTCGATCGCGAAGCCGGATACGGTGATGTAGCTCACGCCGATCTTCGACGGGAAGAAACAGCGGCGGCGGACATTGATCTCGACCTTCTCACGGTTCGGATCCGCGCCCTGGAAATTACAGTAAAATACGGTGCGTCCGTCCTCCTGCTGAGCAAACCATTTCAGTTTGGAAGCCTCGGGCTCCCAGGAATACTCGGTCGTCTCGCCGGCGATACACTCTTCCAGGGTCTTACACTCATAGAGAGCCTTATCGTTCAGGTAGACACAACCGGTGTGACGGCTGCGGCCGGCGAAATACCAGTCGCCGTAAACATAGGTCGTGTACGGATTGTAGGTGCCGAAAACGGAGTTATCCACGCTCGCGGTCCATACGCCGCTCGCCAGCTTCGTCCATCCGGTCAGGAGCTCTGCGCCGGTGATCACCGCGCCCAGAGGCTCTTCGCTGCGGTACACGATCGGTGCGCCCTCGCAACCGGCAAACTTCGGGTCTACGTACTCGCGGTAAATGCCGCTCGCTACGATGACCTCATCGCCGGGCTGAGCCACTTTTGCTGCCTCGCTGATACGCTTAAAAGGCAGATCCTTCGAGCCGTTTCCGTCACGGCCCGCCTTCGCATTGACATAAATCTTCATGTGTAAACCAACCTCCTTGCGGCAGGGTCCGCATAGCAAACCCGCCTCATTTTATAATTTCAGATCCTCCCCGGACCTGTAAGGTGCATATTATACCTGCGCGTTCGGATCCACCGGCTGCGCGTTCGGATCCACAGGCTGTGCGTTCGGATCTACAGACTGTGCATTCGGATCTACCGGCTGCGCGTTCGGATCTGCCGTTTCCTCGACCGAAACTACATTTCCGTTCTCATCGGTAACGATTTCTTCCGAAACGGCATCGGAACCCTCCTTTGAACCGTCCTCGGTCTCACCGCCGGCTTCAGTCGTGGGTGCCTCTTCGATCTGGATATCCTTCCAGAGGTTCTGGGCCAGAACATAGACATAGGTACCGTCTGCCAGCGCCAACTGGAACCAGATCTGCTGTCCGTTCCACTCCGACTGCTTCGTGGAAATATCATCCACGAAGATCAGTTTTACGATCTGGTAACGCTCACCGATCGGCAAAATGCGACGGTTCGATGTGATGTCCATCTTATCATATACAGCCTGGAACGACTTCAGTTTTCTCTCTACACGCGAGGATTTCAGTGTCGGCCACTCTTTATTCGCATAATGCAGATAGACCGTCTGCTTTTTCTCCGGTGTTTGGATGTAGAAGGAAAGCGGGTCTACGTCCTCTGCTGTCATCTGAACATAGAAGATCTCCGGCATATCCAGATACAGCATCATGTCCAGGTTCTTATCATTCTTCGTGAACGTCGGTGTCGCAGATAGGATCTGGTCGGCCGGCACTATGATCGGGATCGGCTCTCCGCCGAAATTCTCCATGCGCTCCAGGTCACGGTCGATCGGGATGAATGCATTGTCCTTTGTGTATTCGTAGATCTGATAACGAAGGTAGCCTTCCGGAAGTCCTTCCTCATAAACCGCCATCGATATGATCCAGCCGCGGTCCCAGCCGAAGGGGTTCTCTATCGTCACTTCCTTGATGTTCGATCCCTGGAAGACCTGGCGGCTGTTGATATACAAGGTCGCGATGTCCGGCATGTACTCGAGACTGCGCTTATTGACTAAGATCTTCTCATAATAACCGTTGTCGTTCAGATCCGCATAGTACTCTATATGGGAGTCCAAAAGGGTCTTTCCGTCCACGACCACTCCGTCCGGGGGCAATGTCGGCGTATCATCTGCCGTTGTTGTGGCACGTGATGCCAGATTAATGTCCGGATATGTAGGCTTCTTGGAGCCGAGAACGGCTAAATAAACGATCAGCGCGATAAACAGGATGATGCCCAGTGAAAGCGATGCGATCTTTATGATCTTTCGGATATTTTCCTTATCCATAATTTCTGATCCTCTCCTTGTTGCAGGTCCGCTTCACGGTCCTGATCATTTCTTCAACTCTTCGGTATAGAAATCCACGATCTCGGTGTAGCCCTCGTTTGTGAGCTGCTCCTTCTGGAATTTCCTGTTTTTATTCATATAGGACACTAGAACGGCACGTCCCTGCTTTCTCTCTTCCTGCGCGCGGGAAATGATCTCGGCGAGGCGATCCATGGGCATGGTCTTTTCTACCAGATATGCCTTCTTTTCTTCGGTCTCCACGGTGTAACCCTGATCCAGCAGGATGGTCACGATACGCTCGAAACCGATGGAGAAACCGCATGCACAGGTCGGTGTTCCGGTGAACTTGCCGACCATCTCGTCGTAGCGGCCACCGCCGGCTACGGAGAAGGGGAAGCCTTCCATCGTGATCTCGAAGATGGTTCCCGTGTAGTAGCTCATGCCGCGCACCAGCGTCGGGTCGAACTTCAGGATGTAGTCCGCGCCGGACACGTTCTTCGCACCCGTCATGATCTGGGACAGGCCATCATAAACCTCCGCGGGCAATGCATCGCCCAGCTTCTGTGCTAAGGCCGCCAGCGGATCTGCTGTGCCTTCCATCGCGGTAAACAGGGATGTGTAACGCTCTACCGCCTCTTTATCGAAGCCCTGCTCCAAAAGCTCGGCGGACACACCGTCCAGGCCGATCTTATCCATTTTGTCGAGTGTGATGAAGACCTGATCGTAGGTCTCGGACGCAAAGCCACTGTACGCAGCCATCGCCTTTAAGATGCGGCGGTCGTTGATGTGAACGACGAAGCCGGAGAAACCGATCTTTCCGAGCAATGTGGTCGTCGCGAGGATCAGCTCGATCTCTGCGAGGTTCGTCGGATCACCGAGAACGTCGATGTCACACTGCACGAACTGGCGGAAACGTCCCTTCTGGGGGCGGTCCGCACGCCAAACGCTGCCGATCTGCAGGGCCTTAAACGGGCTGGGCAGATCCTGCGCATTATTCGAATAATAACGAACGAGCGGGACGGTCAGGTCGTAACGCAGACCGGAGTCCACGAGATCCTGCTCCGAGGATGCGCTGTCAAGATCCAGCTTCGCGCCGCGCTTCAGGATCTTGAAGATGAGCTTCTCGTTCTCGCCGCCGTTCTTACTGCAGAGGTTTTCAATGTTTTCCACGCACGGAGTCTCGATCGGTGTGTAGCCGAAGCCCTTATATGTCTTCTTAATGAGGGCGATAAGGTAATCGCGGATCTCCATCTCGCGGGGTAATATATCTTTCATGCCGGTGACCGGCTTTTTGATCAATTTAGCTGCCATGATTCGCTCCTTTTATCTTTTACTTTGCATAGTACAGCACGCCGAGGGTCCCCGGCCCGCAATGGCTTGAGATCACGCTTCCCGCGTGGGTGATGCAGACCTCTTTGAAGTAGTTCAGCGATACCAGATAGTCATAGACCGCCTGCTCCTCTTCCGTGCTGCAGCCCGAATGTGTGATGAACACGATGGTCGGGTCCGCCTTTAAGAGAGCCTCTTCCATGTCCTTTGCATATTTCACCAAAACGGATCTCAAATGGCCGCGGTACTTCTTACCGACGCCCATCGCGCCGTCTTTTACCACGATCATGGGATGCAAACGGATGACACTGCCCAGAAGCGCGGCTACAGAATTACAACGTCCGCCGCGGGACAGATAGACCAGCGTATCAACGATGAAGCTGGCGCGGACATCGTCCACGCGTTTCTCCAGCGCGTCCAGGATCTCCTGTGCGCTCTTTCCCTCTTCCGCCAGGCGCGCCGCATACAAGACCTGCAGGCCGATGCCGGTCGAAAGGTTCCGTGAATCGTACACGTGAAGCTTATCGAATTCCAGCTCCTGCGCTGCCATGGCCACGACATTATTCGTCGTGCTCATCTTCGAAGAGATGCCGAGGAAGATGACCTCCTCGCCCGCATCCCGCGCAGCGATGATAGCCTTTTCGATGGTCCCGAAGGTCAGCGCCGACGTCTTCGGCGTCGTCCGGTGCGCATCCGACCATTTGTAGATCTCGGCGGGCGTGATGTCCACTCCGTCCAGGCGTGTTTCATCCCCTAAGACCACGTTGAGAGGAAATACGGAGATGCCGTAACGTTCGATCTGTTCCTTGCTTAAGTCGCTGGTGCTGTCACACCAAATTTTTACATTTCCCATAGTACTGCTCTTATAAAATCATTTTAGGCACACGTCCTGCAAAGCAACGGGTGCGCCACCTTATATTATACAATAAACTCACATTTCTTGCAAGAATAGCTTGCGCTTGCGACCGATCATCTCGTCGATGCGGTCGATGTATCCCCCGACCTCTTTCACGTTCTCACAGCGCTCGATATGGCCGTTCGCGAAGACCGCCTTCGTCGATGCGCCCGCGCCGAGAGCCACGATGGACTGCACCTCCTCCATGATGAGGATGTTGTAGAGTCCCTCCTTACCCGGCGTCGCAAAACCAACGTTTTCGAAGTTTCCCGCCATATTCTTCTGGCGGTACAGATAGTACGGGTCCATGCCCATCTGCGCCGCGGTCTGATACGCCAGGCGCATGGTCGCGTCGCTGTTCTTCATCTCCATGTGGGCGAACTGCTCCCAGAAGATGTTAAGCCGCGCCGCGCGTTTGATCGCCAGAGAGTGCACGGTCAGGTTATCGGGCTTCAGCGTCGCGATCTTCTGCAGGGTGTCCGCAACGTCCGCCTCCGTCTCGCCCGGAAGACCCAGGATGATGTCCATGTTGATGTTGTCAAAGCCCATCTCGCGCGCCAGATGGAAGGTATCCACGACCTGCTCCACCTGATGCCGCCGTCCGATCAGGTCCAGCGTGCGCTGCTGCATGCTCTGCGGGTTCACCGAGATGCGGTCCGCCCCGCCCTCCCGGATCGCGTACAGTTTGTCGCGGTCAATGCTGTCCGGCCGGCCGGCTTCGATCGTGAACTCCCGCACGTGGCTGAAGTCGAAGTATTTATGCACCATGGCACACAGCCGCGTCAGCTGCTCCGGCGTCAGCGAGGTCGGCGTGCCGCCGCCGATATATACGGCCTGCAGGATGCGGTCCTTAAACATCTCGCCTGCGGCGATCATTTCCCGCTCTAGCGCGTCCAGATAGTCGTCCACGCGCGTCTTCCAGGCCACCAACGGGTAGGCCGAAAACGAGCAGTACAGGCAGATCGTCGGGCAGAACGGAATGCCGATATACAGGCTGTAACCGTTTTTATAGTCGATCTCATTCAGGAGTTTCAGTTCGCGGCGGGCGATGTCCGTCGCCGTCGCCG